>NZ_JBALQK010000266.1:2114-2290 GCF_036965845.1 Bacillus sp. JJ1127
CTTACATGAATTAGAGTGAACAACAAGAAAAGAGATTCTAATCAATCTCTTTTCTTGTTGTATAATGAATATACTTCTTTTAGGAAGGTGGAAAATGAAGGTGAAATGGATTGATTGGGTAAAACAAATACAAGCCATAGCTCAGACTGGCTTAACGTATTCAAAAGATGTATATG
>NZ_JBALQK010000266.1:2349-6027 GCF_036965845.1 Bacillus sp. JJ1127
ATATGATATTGAGCGCTTTCAACAATTACGTGATCTTTCAATTTCTATGATGTCTCACTATACGAAGACGGATTGGGAAGTGGTAGAGAAACTATTTGCCAGTGAAACAGGTTATCAAACACCAAAAGTAGATATTCGAGCAGTTATATTTCAAAATGAGAAATTATTATTTGTGAAAGAAAAAAGTGATGGGAAATGGGCACTTCCAGGAGGCTGGGCAGATATTGGTTATACACCAACAGAAGTTGCAGCAAAAGAAGTATGGGAAGAAACAGGTTATAAAGTAGATCATTTTCGATTACTAGCAGTATTTGATAAAGAAAAGCATCATTCATCGCCATCAATATCACATGTATATAAAATATTTATCGGTTGTGAAATTGTTGGGGGAGAAAAACGAACAAGTGTGGAAACAGAGGAAGTAAACTTTTTTGGTGAAAAGGAAATCCCGCAGTTATCAGTTGCCAGAAATACAGAATGGCAAGTTAGAGAAATGTTTACTTATATGAAAGATAAGGATAAAGCACCATTGCTTGATTAAAAAAAGATTATTTCCAAAATCCACCTGTTTCATTCTGTTTGTATGTGGTATATTCATAGTGCATTGTACATACTTTCAAAAGAGAATGGTGAATATATTGGCATGAACAAGCCTTTGTGGGATAATAGGAGAGTATGTGAATAGAAAAGGAGAGATAGGAAAGCAAATGTTAGCGAATTTAATAGATCAGTTATTACAATTTTTCGCCAGTCTAGGATACTTTGGTGTTGCCCTAGGGTTAATGATTGAAATCATTCCAAGTGAGATTGTCCTTTCTTATGCCGGCTTTTTAGTTGCACAAGATCAAATAAGTTTTGTGGGAGCGGTTATTGCAGGTACAATTGGTGGTACACTAGCGCAAATCTTTTTATATTGGTTAGGATATTATGGCGGGCGTCCAGTAGTTGAAAAGTATGGGAAATACTTGTTAATTAATAAGCATCATTTAGATATAGCTGAAGGTTGGTTTAATCGATATGGTGCAGGGGTTATATTTTCTGCTCGTTTTATACCAGTTGTGCGCCATGCGATTTCAATTCCAGCAGGGTTAGCCAAGATGTCTTTAAAACGCTTTACACTTTATACAGTGGTTGCAATTATTCCATGGTCTATTCTTTTTATTTATTTAGGAGAAAAGCTTGGTGGGAAATGGCGTCATATTAAAGAATATGCGGCTGATTATACGCATTACATAATTATTGGAGCAGTGCTCTTTATTGTTATTTACTTCGGTTTAAAGATTTTGAAAAAGAGAAAAACAGTTCATTAAAGCCAATGGTTTCATTGGCTTTTTTTCTGCATTTTAGTTCTAAAAGAAAGAAGTTGTCCATAATGTGTAGTAATAAAGCGTAGCGGGGGAATGAAATGAAAGGGTCACCGTTTTTACGTGGAACATTATTTTTAACGATGGCAACGATGATATCTAAAATGCTAGGATTTATATATGTGATTCCGTTTACAGCAATGGTAGGGACGAGTGGATATGTATTATACACTTATGCATATCGCCCTTATACAATTATGTTAAGCATTGCAACAATGGGATTGCCACTTGCTGTTTCAAAAATGGTTTCAAAATATGACCAGCTAAATGACTATCATACGGTAAAAAGGGTACTCAAAAGTGGAGTAGTCTTTATGGTTCTTATGGGGATTGTCTCATTTCTAGCATTATATTTGATGGCACCATACCTTGCGAAGATTGTGATTGATGGAAATGATCAAACTGGCAATAGTATGACTGCTGTAACTTACAATATTCAAATTGTAAGTTTCGCTCTATTAATTGTACCTGTAATGAGTTTGTTACGTGGTTTTTTTCAGGGATTTCAATCTATGGGACCTTCGGCAGTAAGTGTCGTTATCGAACAGTTTTTTCGTGTCTTGACAATTTTAATAGGAAGTTTTGTTATTTTATATGTTTTGAAAGCTTCAGTTTCTTTAGCAGTTGGAGTTTCAACGTTTGGAGCGTTTATGGGGGCGGTAGCCGGATTAAGTGTTCTGAGTGGATATTATATGAGAAGACGGAAGTACTTGAAACAAAAAGAAATTACAAGTATTCCGCAGACAACGAAATCTTTTTTCTTATTATATAAAGAGTTATTTACATATTCTATTCCTTTTGTTGTAGTTAGTTTAGCAATCCCGCTTTATCAAACAATTGATACATTTACAATCAATAAATTATTAATACAGGTAGGGTATGTACAAGGAGAGGCAGAGAAAATAAATGCCATAATCGGTCTTGTGCAAATGGTTGTACTTATTCCGGTTTCCGTAGCAACAGCTTTTAGTATGTCCCTTGTTCCAGAGATGACAAAAGCATATACAGCAGGAAATGAACAGTTATTATATAAGCACTTTACGAAAACAAATTTGCTAGTAGTTGGAATTACCATTCCAGCAGCAATTGGAATGATGGTATTAGCGAAACCGGTATATACTCTTTTATTTGGTGCAGGGAATGATCCAAATATGGGAAGTGTTATTTTACAGTACTATGCACCTGCATGTATATTATTTTCATTATTTACAGTGACAGCGGCAATGTTGCAAGGAATCAATCAACAACAAAAAACGATTATCGGTTTAATGATAGGTATCATCATAAAAGTTGTATTAAATATTACATTATTACCATACTTAGACTACACTAGTTTTATTATCGCAACATATGCTGGTTACACGATTTCAGTCTCATTTAACTTGTGGATGCTTTCTAAATATGTTATAAAGGCAACATAAGCTTTTCAAAAGGCAGAGCAAACTCTGTCTTTTTCTATTTTGAAAGATTTTATAAAAAAAGCGTTTTCAAAATAATTTTTCTATTGAAATTTGAACGTTTGTTTCATATGCTGAAAATGGCGGTTCAAAAACTGTTGTTTAAGTGAGGTAGATTCCCACATGTAAAAAGAATCGGGGTGATAGTATGTTAAATATTTATTTAACAGACCGAAACGGAAAACTACAAGAAATTGAGGAGATTCAAAAAGGTTGTTGGATTAATGTACTCCATCCAACAGAAGAGGAAATTCAATTCCTAGTACAAACATTAAATGTAGAATTGGACTTCATTAAGGACCCTTTGGATGATGAAGAACGTTCTCGTATTGAAAAAGAAGATGATAATGCATTGATTATCGTCGATATTCCTACAGTAAGGCATGATGAAGAGGGAAATTCAATATATGATACAATTCCGATTGGTATGATTATAATGCCGGAATGTTTTGTAACCATTTGTTTGGAAGAAAATCCGATTTTTGAGCGTTTTATTAACCAACGTATTAAAGAATTTTATACGTTTAAAAAGACGCGATTTGCGCTTCAGCTCTTATATACAATTTCTACATATTATTTAAGATACTTAAAACAAATTAATCGAAAAACAATCGACTTGGAGCATCAATTAAATCAGTCGATGAAAAATAAAGAAATTTTTACATTACTAGGACTTGAAAAAAGCTTGGTATACTTTACGACATCTTTAAAGGCAAACAAAATTGTGATTCAAAAGTTAATGCGCAATAATACGTTTATTAAAATGTATGAAGATGATCAAGATTTGCTAGAAGATGTATTAATTGAAAATAAACAGGCCATTGAAATGGCTGAAATATATAGTAATATTTTAAGTG
>NZ_JBALQK010000266.1:6078-14863 GCF_036965845.1 Bacillus sp. JJ1127
GTTCGGTTATTTCTAATAATTTAAACAGTGTTATGAAGTTTTTAACTTCGATGACAATCATATTATCAGTGCCAACAATGGTTTCTAGTTTTTTTGGAATGAATGTTCCAGTTCCTTTAAGTGAAAATCCGCATGGTTTTTTAATGGCTATGATTATATCCGCAATATTATCTTGCGTAATGGCCTTTATTTTTTGGAAGAAACGTTATTTTTAAATCATATGAAAGCTGCTCTAGCATAGCTATCAAACTGCGCTAGAGCAGCTTTTTTGTCGTAAGAAAACGTTTCTTATATACGATATGTGTATGGATGAAAAACTTTTTTGCCATGATTTACAGATTTGAAAAGGGCTTGTTCAAATAATAAATTGAGGTTAAAATTACATATTGTTAATGAAAAAATGGAGGAAATACATCATGGAATTGTTTCAGTTACCGAAAGCATTCCTGCAAATGAATACAATCTTTATCTCAATTTTAATTGAAGCACTGCCATTTGTGCTAATTGGTGTATTTATTTCAGGATTCATTCAAATGTTTGTGACAGAAGATATGGTGGCAAAATGGATGCCGAAAAATCGATTTCTGTCTGTGTTATTAGCCACTTTTCTTGGCATGATGTTTCCAGGGTGTGAATGTGGCATCGTTCCAATTGTAAGACGGCTAATTGGAAAAGGTGTTCCGCCATACGCTGGAATTGCATTTATGTTAACGGGGCCAATTATTAACCCGGTTGTATTATTTGCAACGTACGTTGCATTCGGAAGTAGTATGCATATGGTGTGGTATCGTTCCATTGTAGCCATTGTTGTAGCTATTATCGTTGGACTTATATTATCATTTATGTTTAAAGATCATCAACTACGTGATGAACATTTCCCAGAGGTGGATCATAAGCGTTCTTTGCGTAAAAAGATGTGGGACGTATGTACACATGCTGTTGAAGAGTTTTTCTCAATGGGGAAATACTTAGTAATAGGGGCATTAATTGCTGCTGCAGTTCAAACATTTGTACAAACTTCAACACTACTTTCTATAGGACAAGGACCGTTCTCTTCATCAGCCGTTATGATGGGACTTGCGTATATTTTATCATTATGTTCAGAAGCGGATGCTTTTATTGCATCTTCGTTCCAAAGTACATTTTCAACAGCATCAATTGTCGCGTTCCTCGTTTATGGACCGATGGTGGATATTAAAAATATGTTTATGATGCTTGCGACATTTAAAACAAAATTTGTAATTGTTGTGATAGCTACAGTTACACTTGTAGTTTATGCAAGCTCACTACTCATTTATGCGATGGGGTGGTAGGTTATGTTTCGGGCATATATTTTACTCGGGTTTACAATCTTAATTACGCAGCTTCATATTTCAGGTAATATAACAAAGTATATAAATATGAAGTACGCATATTTATCAAAAACAGCTGCAATTATTTTAGGGTTTTTAACACTTATTCAAATCATTGTTGTTTTCCAAAAAGAGCATAAAAAGGAAAAAGAGCAGCATGATTGCAGTTGTAACCATAATCATTGTGGGCATGATCATTCAAAAGATGAAAATACATGGTGGAAACGGACTTTTGCGTATACATTATTTTGTTTCCCTATTATTTCAGGACTATTCTTTCCAATTGCAACATTAGATTCGGATATTGTTAAAACAAAAGGTTTTCATTTTCCTGTTGCGCAGGCAGAAAGCACAGATCCATTTATGACAAGGCAGTTTCTAAGACCCGATACGAGTATTTATTACGGGAAAGAAGGCTATCGTGGTGTAATGGAGAAAGGGAAAAAAGAATACGTCACAAAAGATAATATTGCCTTGAAGGATGAAGATTTCTTAAAAGGTATGGAGACAATTTATAATTATCCTGGTGAGTTTACAGGTAAGACACTTTCGTTTAAAGGATTTGTTTTCCGTGATGATTCTTCAAAGAAAGAACAATATTTCTTATTCCGATTTGGTATTATTCATTGCGTAGCCGATTCAGGTGTATATGGTATGTTAGTGAAAAAACCAGAGGGAGTAGAGTGGAAAAATGATGATTGGATTCAAGTAGAAGGAACAATTTCAACTGAATTTTATCAACCATTCCATGCAAATATTCCTGTTTTAGAAGTAACAAAATGGAATAAAGTTGAACAGCCGAAAGAACAATATGTATTTAGAGGAGCCGATTGATTCATAAAATCGGTTCTTTTTTCTAGACGAGAAGTTGTAAATATTGTTAGTATATAATATGTAGTTCACCTAGTGTAGTATCTATCGTATTAGGGGAAATAAAAGGATTACAATATGTTAAAGTAACTGAATGATTAAAGAGGTGGCAGAAATGGCAGAAGCAAAGGGAAAAACAGTAAATGAATCAAGGGTGTTTAAAACAAGTCGTGTCTTTCCGACAGATTTGAACGATCATAATACATTATTTGGGGGGAAAATATTAGCTGAAATGGATATGATCGCATCTATCTCAGCAACTAGGCATTCAAGAATGGAATGTGTAACTGCATCGATGGACTGGGTAGATTTCTTACATCCAGTTCGTTCTACTGATTGTGTGAGCTATGAATCGTTTGTTATTTGGACAGGACGAACTTCAATGGAAGTATTTGTGAAAGTAGTAGCAGAAGATCTAATATCAGGTAATAAACGTATCGCAGCAACATCGTTTGTTACATTTGTTGCACTTGGGAAGGAAAATAATCCAGTTCCAGTTCCGCATGTTATTCCAGAAACAGAAGGAGAAAAAAAATTGCATGAGATTGCTGTTTTGCGTGCGCAACAACGTCATATTCGAAAAGCAGAAAGTAAGAAAATAGCAACTTTGTTAACTTTATAAGTGGAATTGCATTTGAGAATAGTGCATGGAAAATTGAAATGAAAAGCGGACACCTAAAAATAGGTGTCCGCTTTTATAGTTTTTTATGCGCATATCGTATTGGGATAGCTAACTAGCAAAAGCAAGCAGCACCTACGATAATTAAGAGGATAAATAATACGACAAGTAAAGCAAATCCATTGCCATGTGCGAAGCCCATAGTTATTTCCTCCTTTTATTTTAAGATACAACATACAATATGCAAATCCATATTTGTTTGACAGGGACATATATCATGAAGGTATGGATTTTTCTTGTATGTTAACGTGAAAAAAAGGAAAGATATAGGAATAACAGCGTATAAAGAAAGGATATTATCCATGAAACACTTTATAGGTTTTATGATATGTCTCATAGGTGTATTCATATGGATGAACATCGATGTAGAAATGGGGAAAAAAATGGCTGGTGGGTATGAAATATCAAAAATTCGTTATGGTAATTTCAAATTATTTGTCGATGGAGAGGATTTGTATCAAAAATTATTTGATGATATAAATCGTGCAGAAAAGTACGTGTATATTCATTTTTACATCGTAGGTAAAGATGAAGTAAGTCATAAATTCTTACAATTATTAGAGAGGAAGGCCTCAAGCGGTGTAGATGTGAAGTTATCAGTAGACCGAATTGGTGGCTATAAAGTTAAGAAAAAAGTGATCGAACATTTAAAAGAAAAGGGTGTTAAGTTTACTTTTAGTAAAAAGCCTAAGTTTAAAAATCTTTTTTATTCCCTGCAGCAACGCAATCATCGGCGTATTGTAGCGATAGATGGAAAAGTATCGTACATTGGTGGTTTTAATATAGGAAAGGAGTATCTCGGCCAAGATCCTAAATTTGGGGAATGGCGTGATTATCAGATGCGTATTGAAGGAGATGGAGCAATTGATATGGAACGACAATTTGCAGAAGATTGGCAAGCAGATACTGGTGAAAAGCTTCTTTTGTACGAAGGTCCAGCTATAGAGGGAGAGGCAAAATATCAATATGTGTTTTCAAATGGAAAAGGGTTATGGCAAGAATACGGTGCATTATTAAAAAAGGCTAAGAAATCATTGATTATTGCAACACCGTATTTTGTACCAAGTAAGGAAATGATGAACGGGTTACAAGAAGCGTTAGGGCGTGGGGTGAGAGTGAAGATTCTTGTTCCCTTTAAAAGTGATGCCATATTACTAAAACAAGCTGCTTATCCCCATTTGAAAAACATGTTGGATGCTGGTGCGGAAATCTATCAGTACCGGAATGGATTTTTTCATGGGAAAGTGACAATCATTGATGATACAAGTGTTGATGTAGGAACAGCTAATTTTGATAATCGGAGTTTTTATATCAATACAGAGTCGAATTGTTTTATATATGATAAAGCAGTTGTTGCTCAAGTATGGGGACGACTACAAGAAGATTTTCATAAATCTAAACGTTTTTCTGATAGAGATTTTGAAGAAATCAATAGCTGGGATTGGTTTCTAGCAAGAATAGCAAATGTTCTAGCACCATATTTATAACATATAGTAAAGAAGAAAGGAGGTAGTTTTATGAATTGTATGGAAGAGTTAATGAGCTTTACTTATACGCTTATATATAAAATTGGAGAGTATATGAATAGGATTCACGATGAAGAGCTAAAGGATATATTACAGCAACATCTACCTTATATGCTACAAGCATATAATGAGCAAGTAAATTTTCAAGAAGGAGAAAATTTACAGCATATGATTCGTGAACAGCTAAAGTCTCCCTTTATACAAGATGATGTAGAGATGAAAAGCATCCACATAGGGGATATAGGAATTGCTATTTCTTATATTTCGCATTTGAAAAGACTAGCACTAAATTTTGCTCAAGTTGCTGTAGAAGTTGCTAATCCAGAATTTCGATCTTTTTTAGAAAGCTGTTTTGTGAAAATGAATCGTTATGCATATAGTGTGTGGCAATATGTAGTGAAGAAAGAATATAAAATTGAAGATATATATATAAATGAAAAATTTGCATAGAAAAAAGACGGCTACTATGCCGTCTTCTTTCTATAGAAATTATAAACTTTTCACCATTCCGCCATCCACAAGGAAAGATTGGCCAGTCATATATGTATTTGCATCAGATGCAAGGAATGTAGCAAATGCTGCGAATTCGCTAGGGCGGCCATATCTTCCGAGAGGGATAATGGCTTCATATTGTTTTTGAACATCTTCTACTGTAATTCCACGCTTTTCAGCAGCTGTTTCATCTAAAGAAGCAATGCGATCTGTAGCGATACGTCCTGGTGCAATGGTATTAATTAAAATGTTGTATGGAGCAAGTTCAGATGCTAATGTTTTTGCTAAGCCTGTAATGCCGACGCGGAATGTATTTGATAATAATAATCCGGGAATAGGCTCTTTAATAGAAGATGAAGCGATATTGATAATTTTACCACCTTGTTCTTTCATATATGGAAGTACTTCACGAATCATACGGACATAACTTAATAAATTGAGCTCAAATGAATGATACCAATCTTCATCTGTTAGTTGTTCAAATGTACCTGGTTTAGGACCGCCAGCATTGTTAACTAAAATGTTAATTGTTCCAAAAGTTTGTACAGTATATTCTACCGCTTGTTTGATATTTTCTTTGTCTGTAACATCGCAAACTGTATACATAACATTTCCTTTGTTTAGAGCAGTCAGCTCTTTTTGTAAGGACATTAATTTTTCCTTATTACGGCTCAGTAGCATAACATTTGTTCCTTCTTTTACAAGCTCTGTAGCGATTGCTTTTCCTAAACCTTGACTAGAAGCAACAATAAGGGCTGTTTTTCCTGATAATCCAAGTTCCATATGTATCAACCTTTCTTTTTTATATTCCTTTTATTATAGATGAAAATGTTTCAAAAGAAAAATATACGATTTTGTTATCAGGAATTTTACAAATATTTACGGTATGTTTACTGTTTTCTAATATTCTCTTTAAAAATGAGAAGTAATATGAGATTGTACATATTCTATCAAAAGGAGGATAAGCAAATGAATAAATGGGTTAAGTCATTAACTGCTATGGCACTTGCGAGCTCTTTATTTATGGTAGGGTGCAGTAAAGATGAAGGTAAAAAGAAGGATGAGGACTCAACAACGCAGCAAGACGAAAAGAAAGATCAGGAAACGAGCAAGGATAGTACTTCTTCAGATTCAAAAGAAAAGAAATAAGTTTGTTTTATAGTATATAGCAGAGCTTCCTCAATCAATGAGGAAGCTTTTTAGTTGTATATTTTCTGTTTGTACGAAACAATAGAAGAAAAGAAATAGTAAGGAGGACACAGATGAGAGTATGTATATTTGGAGCAACGGGTAGAGTTGGATCGCGATTAATGAAGCTAGCATTACAAGCTTCATATCATGTTACAGTATTAGTTCGTGATTCAAATAAGCTTGAGATATCCCATGAAAATCTACAAATAGTAGAAGGGAATGTATTACATGAAGATGATATAAGAAAGGCATTGAAGAGCGCTAATATTGTTATAAGTGCTCTGGGAACTGACGGGAATGGAACATTGTCAAAAAGCATGCCAAACATTATTAAACATATGGAAGAGGAGGGGATTGAGAGAATATTTACAATTGGAACAGCAGGTATTTTACAGGCTCGAATAAATCCGAATGTATATCGATTTCAATCAGAAGAGTCGAAAAGAAGATCGACAAAGGCTGCTGAAGATCATTTAGCCGCGTATATGCTGCTTAAAAATAGTAGACTATGCTGGACGATTGTTTGTCCGACACATTTGCTTGATGGAGAAGGGACGGGGATATATCGAACGGAACAGGATATGTTACCGGTAGATGGATCAAAGATTACAGTTGGGGATACTGCTCATTTTATGTGGTCTTTATTGAATGAAAAAACGTATGAAAATAGCCGTGCAGGCATTGCATATTAAAAAACCATCCCTGAAAAGGGATGGTTAAAAAATGATATAACAAATAAAGATGATAATCATAATGATTTGTAAAATGGCTTTTGCTACTGTACTGCTTAAAAATCCAACAACTGTCGCAATTCCGACCATAAAGGCTTCTTTTGGTGTCTTTTTATGCATTATTTCTGTTATAAAGACAGACAAAAATGGGATGATAATGAGACCAAATGGCGGGAAGAAAAAGGAGCCGACAATAATGGAGATCATCCCAACACGTTCGCCCCATTTTGTACTTCCGTATTTTTTTAAGAAATATCCATTTGCAATGAAGTCAGCAATGAAAATAATAATCGTAAAAATGATTTGAATGATCCAAAAAGAAGTTGTTAATTCTTCAGCGTTTATACCAAAATGATAAATCAAATATCCTGCCCATAGAGCAAGAATGCCAGGGATAATCGGATAAATAAACGCGATAAATGATACGATAAAACAAGAAATGATACAAAGTGTTAGTAAAACAGTCACCTTATAGCTCCTTTATACTATCTAGTTTATGTACAGCAATTTTTTTAATTTGATGGCCATCAAGCTCCAATGCTTTAAATTGAAAACCTGCGTATTCAATTGAATATCCAGGTTCAATATTTAAATCAATTGCTTGAGAAAGAAGCCAACCACCAATTGTATCTAAATCGCTATCATCAATATGTAAGCCGAACATATCATTTACTTCAGAGATAAGCACTTTTCCATCTAGTACGGTGAGCTTAGGTGTTCGTTTTTCAATCATTGGTGATTCATCAGCGTCAAATTCATCTTGAATTTCTCCAATAATTTCTTCAATAATATCTTCCATTGTTAATAATCCAGCAGTTCCACCATATTCGTCCATTACAATTGCCATTTGGACACGGTTCTTTTGAAGATGAATTAAAGTTTTGCGAATTGGAACGGTTTCAAAGACAGTTAAGACAGGATGAATGTATGCTTTTAATGGCTTGTGAATTCCTTTCGTTTGATCGTGAAAAATTTCTTTTGTATTTATCATCCCGATAATATCATCTTTATCTTTTTCAATAATTGGATACCGTGTATATTTTTCAGATGCTGCGATGTCCATGTTTTCTTCTAATGTGTTTTCAGTAGATAAACAAACCATTTCTGTACGAGGTACCATAATTTCTTTGGCAACACGATCATCAAATTCGAAAATATTATTTACATATTTATATTCAATCTGATTAATTTCGCCACTTTTAAAGCTTTCCCCTAAAATAAGTCGTAATTCTTCTTCTGAGTGAGCAAGCTCATTTTCCTTTGTTGGTTCTAAGCCGAATAGTTTTGTAAAGAATACGGCTGTACTATTAAGTAACCAAATGAAAGGATACATGATTTTATCAAACCAGATGAGCGGCTTGGCAAATTTCAATGTAATTGCTTCTGCTTTTTGAATCGCAAAAGATTTTGGAACAAGCTCACCTAATACAACATGGAAAAAGGTAATGACACTAAATGCAATGATAAAAGATAATGTGTTAGCCATTGTACCGGTAATATTTATTTTTTCAAATAATGGACGTAGTAAGTGTTCTACAGTTGGTTCACCAAGCCAACCAAGTCCTAAAGAAGTGATGGTAATACCGAGCTGACAGGCCGATAAATAAACATCTAAGTTAGAAATAACGCTTCTGGCAGCTAGTGCTTGCTTATTTCCTTCATTTGCAAGCTGATCAATTCGACTTTTCCGTACTTTTACAACCGCAAATTCGGATGCAACGAAAAAGCCAGAAATGAGAATGAGTACAAAAATGAGAAAAATATTTAATATGTCCAAGTGTGCTCTCTACCCCGAAGTGGGAATAAAGATGTCACCTCCTGCAAGTATGTTATACTTTTATAATAAATCGAAATGAAAATAATAGTCAAAGAAAATAAGTAAATATTGGCATGTTTTGTTAATTGTTTATAATTTTTTGTGTTATTTTGCCCTGATATACAAGA
>NZ_JBALQK010000267.1:0-5832 GCF_036965845.1 Bacillus sp. JJ1127
TTGTATAACTTATCCATAAAATTATATATTAGGAGGAAGTATTATGAACACGAAACTATTAAAATCAATTACATCATTAACACTAATAGGCAGTGCTTTATTATACTCAAATAGTAGTCTTGTAAAAGCTGCAGAAACCCCTAACAATCAGACGTCTGCTTCATTTTATGATGTTCCTCAAACGCACTGGGCATATCCTGCTATTACGAATTTGGCAAATCAAAATATTATTGCCGGCTATGGAAATGGAATGTTCGGTTTAGGTGACGTTGCGACAAGAGAACAAGTAGCTGCTTTAATTTATCGTGTTTTACTTCCCAATAAAAAAAATGGCACTTTTAGTAATGATAATTCTCTTTATGTAATGCAAGACGGCTCTAAACTTAAAAATCCATATAGCGATATCAATTCTACTTCTACAATGTTTCCAGAAGAGATTTTAACTCTAACTGATTTAGGAATTTTTAAAGGCGATGAACGTGGAAGTTTCAGACCAAAAGATTCTGTAAGCCGTGCGGAAATGGCGCAAATCATTAAAAATGCTTTCCATCTTTCCATTCAAAAACCACATACATTTAACGATGTACCAGGCAATTTTTGGGCCAATGATGCCATTAGCGCTGTACAATCAAATAATATCGCATCAGGTACAGGTGATGGGAAATTCGAGCCGAATAAGAAGGTGACACGCGAACAATATGCGCAGTTTTTATACAATGCTTTAGAACATAAGAAGCGTACTCAAGGAGATACACAAACAGATCCTAGCACTCCACAAGGAGAAAATAAGCAAACAGATCCTAGCGCTCCACAAGGGGATACACAACTAATAGAAGAATTTAAGAAAGAATTACAGAAACATATCGATACTTATGAAACAAATATTACAATTCCATACAAAACAAAGAATACGAATACTCAGGAAGTTATGGATACACTTTTTAACGCATATAAAGAAGTCGTACATACAAATGAATATGTGAATTATACCATAGCACAAACTTCCTATTCTCTTTCTGGTTCACCTGGAAACTATACTTTTACCTTAAATATTACATATCGTGAATCAAAAGAGCAAACAGAATATGTAATGCAGCAAACAAAAACAGTTGTTAATTCCATCATTCAAAATGGAATGGATGAGCATGAAAAGGTTAAAGCCATTCATGATTATGTTGTAAAACATGTGGCTTATGATACTTCATATAATTCTTACACAGGATACGGGGCATTAGCAAACCATTCTGCTGTTTGTCAAGGTTATGCACTATTAACCTATCAATTGCTTAAAGAAGCAGGGATTGATTCTCATATCGTAACTGGAACTGGACACGGAGAAGCACACGCTTGGAATTTAGTGAAAATTGATAACAAATGGTATCACCTTGATACAACATTCGATGATCCAATACCAGACGAACAAGGAAGAGTATTATATTCATATTTTAATTTATCTGATGAACTAATTGCAAAAGATCATCAATGGAATCGCAGTGAATACCCACAGGCTACTACAAACTACTATGATGAACTTACAAATAAGATAACAGCTGGTAGCTCTAAATCATCAACATATGAACAAATACTAAAAGATACAAAACTGGTTTACTTATCTACACAATATATTGCTAATAACTATGATGAACTAAAAGACAAATTACAACAGCAATTCTCATCAAAACCAGAGAAAGTAGAAGTTCTTTATAAACAATCTACGGACGGATCCATACAAGATGTGAAAAAAATATTCAAAGAGGTGGATTGGCCAGAAGGCTCACAACGCGCTTCTTATCAAGCAGCACCATATAGTGCAAAACCAGGCTATTCATTAGTAACTATTACTTTTACATATTAAAAACTAACAAAGGCATCTTTTTTTGGATGCCTTTGTTAGTTTTATGAGCAGGTAAATTCTATCTTACTTTATTCATTCGCTATATTTTCAATAACAATATAAATTTTGATTCCCTTATATCGTTACGCCATTTTCTCACCTGATTCTTCCCTAAAAAAGCTCTTCATCGCGTGAAATACATCAGCTTTTTGTTTTAAAATATAATATCTGAAATTCTCATCTTTAATATTTTTATATGCTGACATAAGCGTACTGTGGCGATTGTACTGGTTCACTTCTCCATACCCAAACATATTACATACCTTCATCAATTCTTGCACAAGCTTCACACAACGAGCATTATCTGATGTTAAGTTATCCCCATCTGAAAAATGAAATGGATAGATATTATAGCGTTCTGGTGAATACTTTCCATCTATAAGTTCAAGTGCTTTTCGATAAACAGAGGAACATATCGTTCCACCGCTCTCTCCTTTTGAGAAAAATTCCTCTTCTGTTACAACTTTTGCTTCTGTATGATGCGCAATAAATTCAATATCTACTGTTTCATACTTTGTACGTAAGAAGCGTGTCATCCAAAAGAAGAAGCTACGCGCCATATATTTCTCCCAAATCCCCATTGATCCGCTTGTATCCATCATTGCCAATACAACAGCCTTCGATTCTGGCTTTAATACTTCATTCCACGTGCGAAACTTCAAATCTTCTTTATGAATTGGATGAAAAGATGGTTTTCCACTCATCGCATTTCGTTTATAGGCTGCTATCATCGTTCGTTTTTTATCAATATTGCCCCATAGCCCTGTTTTTCTAATATCGTTAAATTCAATATGTTCAATACGATTTTCATCCATTTCTTTGCGCTTTAAGTTAGGTAGCTCTAGCTCTTTGAAAAACGCTTGCTCCAATTCTAAAATAGATACTTCAGCTTCATAATAATCTTCACCAGCTGTATCTCCTGCACCTTGCCCTTTTCCTGGTCCCTTCTGCTTTTGGGCACTTGATCCATCTCTTGCTACTACATCTCCGACTTTACTATCACCCGTTCCTTGCCCAACATGTTTATTCTTATCATAGTTGTATCTAATTTTATATTCATCTAAAGAACGAATTGGTATTTTTACAACATCCCTACCATTAGACATAACGATACTTTCCTCTGTTACAAGATCTGGTAAATTATTCTTAATTGCATCTTGCACCTTTTCTTGATGGCGTTGTTGATCGTCATATCCTTTGCGATGGAGGGACCAGTTTTCCTGTGAAATTGTATAATTAGGTTGATTTTCTTCGCCCATCCCTTTCCCTCCTTACTGTAATTTTCTTCATTCCGTTCCAACAAACAGTACGACTACATATAAGTTTGTGATGTGACAAAAAATAACTGTTCATTAAAACCTATTTTCCCTTTAATCATCACTTTACGTAATACACCGAACGTTCCCAACAAAAACTTTGGCAATCAATTAATAGAACGAAACATTCTGTAGTTGATAAGAAAGAAACACAATGCATTGTTGCACATTTTTTTGCTCTGCAACATATTGTATTGTGTTGGCTTTTTTCTGTATGAATGGTTGGTTACTCTATCATATGCGTATTGTAAAAATAATTGACAATAAATTCATGAAATTGCATCTTAATTTATTATATTTGGACAAGTCCCCAGGAAACATTTACTATATAAATACAGATTAAAAAACCGACATAAAAAACTTAATCTTTAGGTGGGAGAGAGCATCCGACCATGCATAGTAGCGGTCAGTGCCTTTTTTAGCCCCATGCCACGTAAAAACAAAGAGAGAAAATAAGTGGAGATTTCCTTTTGTTTTCATAGCCGCGACTTATATGTCGGAAAATCGAAATGGATTTATATAGTAAAGTTCCATCACTTCAATCAGATAGATACAAAAACGCTGCCTCTGCTTTCATAAGAGACAGCGTTTTATTATCAAACTATCGATTCAATAAACTGCCCACATAACGTAACAATTCATTTGCTGATGAAGAGTTATAACCATGTTCATCAATTAAGCGTGCTACAACATCATTAATTTTCTTAAGTTGATTCTCATCTGGTGTTTTAGTGGATGTTGTAATTTTTACCACATCTTTTAAATCAGCAAATAGCTTTTTCTGAATCGCTTCACGAAGACGTTCATGTGAATTATAGTCAAAGCGTTTTCCTTTACGAGCATAGGCAGAAATACGAATTAAAATTTCTTCACGGAATGCTTTCTTTGCATTTTCCGAAATGCCAATTTGTTCTTCAATTGAACGCATAAGCTTTTCATCTGGACTCATTTCTTCTCCTGTTAGTGGATCGCGTAATTTTGATTTATTGCAATATGCTTCAACATTATCTAAATAATTATCCATAAGTGTCTTAGCTGATTCTTCATATGAATATACAAACGCTTTTTGCACTTCTTTTTTCGCAATTTCATCGTACTCTTTCCTTGCTAATGAAATGAAATTCATATAGCGCTCTCTATCTTCATTACTAATAGATGGATGTTGATCTAAGCCATCCTTTAAAGAGCGTAATACATCAAGTGCATTAATCGATGGAACTTCTTTCCGGATAATTGTAGAAGAAATCCTGTTAATCACATAACGAGGATCAATACCACTCATACCCTCATCCTGATATTCACGCTGCAATTCTTCGACATCAATTGCATTATAACCTTCTACCATCTCACCATCATATAAACGCATCTTTTTAATTAAATCAATATCTGGACGCTTTGGATCCTTTAAACGAGTTAAAATTGTAAACATTGCCGCAACGCGAAATGTATGTGGCGCAATATGCACATTCGATACATCACTTTCACGAATCATCTTTTCATAAATATGTTCCTCTTCACTAACACGCAAGTTATATGGAACTGGCATTACAATAATTCTTGAATGTAATGCTTCGTTTTTCTTATTGGATATAAAAGAGCGATACTCTGTTTCATTCGTATGGGCTACAATTAATTCATCTGCTGAAATAAGCGCAAATCTTCCTGCTTTGAAATTCCCTTCTTGTGTAAGTGATAATAAATGCCATAAAAATTTCTCATCACATTTTAACATCTCTTGGAATTCCATCATGCCACGATTCGCTTTATTTAACTCTCCATCAAATCGATAGGCACGCGGATCCGACTCTGAACCATATTCTGCAATTGTAGAAAAATCAATACTACCTGTTAGGTCAGCAATATCTTGTGACTTTGGATCAGAGGGACTAAATGTACCAATCCCCGTCCGACGATCTTCAGAGAAGAAAATACGCTCGACAACTACATCTTCAATTCTTCCACCATATTCCTGTTCTAAGCGCATTACATTTAATGGTGACAGATTCCCCTCAATTCTTACGCCATATTCATCAAAAAAATCGTCCCGTAAATGATGCGGGATTAAATGAAGAGGATCCTCATGCATCGGGCATCCTTTTATAGCGAAGATAGCTCCCCGATCTGTACGTGAGTATGTTTCTAATCCTCTTTTTAGCATTGTAACTAATGTCGATTTCCCTCCACTAACTGGCCCCATTAATAATAAAATCCGTTTTCTAACATCTAAACGTTTCGCAGACGGATGAAAATATTCTTCAACAAGACGCTCTAATGCTTCCTCTAATCCAAATAATTGATTACTAAAAAAATTATATTTTTTTCTGCCATCTACTTCTTCAATCCCAGCTTCTTTAATCATATTATAAATGCGAGAGTGTGCTGTTTGAGCCACCCATGGTCTTTTCTTCACAAGCTCCAAATAATCCGCAAACGTACCTTCCCATTGTAAACGTTCTTCTGCTTCTCGATGCTGTTCAATTTTTTTTAAAATATCCATTATAGCTCCTCCCCCATCTCCTTGTTCAATCGGATTATTATAAAAGGTATGCGAGGATGTCCTTAAACATTCTTTAAATCAAAATGAAATATCTAATACGGGAGCTCACCTTTTTATTCATTCTT
>NZ_JBALQK010000268.1:0-679 GCF_036965845.1 Bacillus sp. JJ1127
CTTCTACTATTTCTTGGCATAATAATTGTAAGAATATTACGGAAACTTAATCGATTTAATCATGTATAACGCAATTTTTTATTTAGTAGCAGCAGTTTTAATCATCGTTATAAATCCAAAGAAAGTATTGTATGGAAAAGAAGATACAAACATTATTAATGGAAAGCATTACATGATGTAGTGATAGTTTGTACAGCTATACACTTAAACTATCGGGATACTGGTTGAACTTTTTTATTTTAGATTTAAGCTATCAGTAGCCAGGGTAGAACGTACGGGTGCGTGTGGCAAGTAGCTTTTCTATATGAATATGCACCTTTTAAAAATAAAGAGAAGTATGGAACAGTGCATTCGCTAACAATGATTTTTGAATGTGAGTTGAAAGAAGGCGAAACATCTTGTATTTCAGATAATCCAGACGAAAATCAAACAGGTGTCAAATGGATACCGCTAGATGAATTACAGAATATTGGTCTATATCCTAATATTCGTGGTGAAATTCAAACATACATAAATAACAAACGAAACATTAAACCTATAGAAGAACAACAATTAGAGGGGTATTAATAAAACTGGGGAGCTAATTCGTGTTTTTTGGCTCTGGAATTAAACAACTTTATTATTAATTTAAAAATCCATTTTCTATGACACAACTAGGCCTTTAAATAACTTTAAAAAC
>NZ_JBALQK010000268.1:736-3714 GCF_036965845.1 Bacillus sp. JJ1127
TAAATAGACAGAAGGCTACTATATTTTGAAAGCTAAAATTGAATAACTTTATTATCATTGAAAACGGGACACAGATTATAACACACAAGCTGCCTATTCCTTATTTTTTTAGGGAATAGGTGTAGCTTTTGAATTAAGTCTGATCGTTTCTAATAAAGATTGATAATTTCTAATAAAGTTTGATCAAAAATCCTGATGTGATAATGCAGAATTTTTCTTGTTCAGCAATCGGACCATTTAATTGAGTAAGTCTTATTAAACGAACGGTGGCAGGATAATGAATTTCATGGAGTGAAATAAGAAATTAGAGTAGAGAATTATTTAGAAAACTATTTAGAAAATAAAAAGGGATAGGCCTTTGGTAAAATAAAAGATTTATTTTTAGTAAAGAAAAATTAATCTTGAAATAAAGGTTTGAAAAAACGGTATGGACATTGCCAACCGTTTTTTTTTAGGGATTTATAAAACTTTTTAATGGAGTGCGTCGTCTAATAAATGGGAAGGAGGAACTGATGTGGATGAATTAACAGCAGAGGCGTTTGAAATAGAAGATAAGGAGGACCTTATAGATGAGATAATGAACAAGTATGGACAGGAAATCTTACAGCTTGTTTATTCATATGTAGATAATAAAGAGGTCGCTGAGGACTTAACGCAAGATATATTTGTTAAATGTTATAAATCTCTTCATACATACAAAGGGAAATCAAATGTAAAAACATGGTTGTGGAGAATTGCCATTAACCATTGTAAGGACTATATAAAAAGTTGGTATAACAAAAAGGTAATTGTTACAGAGGATGAATCTACGTATATTGGGATTCAAAAAGAAAGTGTTGAACAAACTGTTATTCAAAATGTAGAGGACCGTAGGCTGGCTTCTGCAGTAATGAACTTACCAATAAAATATCGAGAAGTGATTTATCTCTTTTATTATGAAGAGTTGCCAATTAAAGATATTGCTATGGTAATAGAAGTGAAGGAAAACACGATAAAAACAAGACTGAAAAGAGCTAAGGAACTATTGAAGAAAGGATTGGAGGAATAATCAAATGGAAGATCGATTAAAAGGCCTACGAAAATCAATGGAGAATACAACTTTTAAACATTTGAGTTTTTCTGATCAACATCGAAAGCAGGTACACGAAAAAATTAATCAATCATACGAAAATGAAGAAGATATCCTTTTAGCAGTTCTGCAACTTCTCATGAATGAAAAAACAGGGTACGAATTGGCACAGCTATTGCGTGGGAGAGGGATTCAAAAATTCGAAGGAAATGAAGGCTTTTTATACACCTTATTACATCGTCTGGAACAGAATCGTTTTATCCAATCGAGTTGGGATCATTCAGGAGCTAAATATTATCAATTAAATGATAAGGGAAGAAAGATGCTACGAAAGGCAGAAAAAAATTCTACAAAGGCACGATTTATATTAAAAGGATTAGTACAGGGGTGAGACAAATTTGAATAAAAAAGGGGAGCGTTTTTTAAAAGAGGTTACCAATCATATTAAATCAAAAGAAGCGAAGAACCTTGTGGCAACAGAACTGGATTTTCACTTGAAACAGGCGAAGAATATGTGGATAGAGAAAGGGTTAAGTGAGGAAGTTGCTGAAGACAAGGCTGTTGAACAAATGGGCAGTCCAATCAAACTTGGTCAAGAACTTAACAAGCTTCATAAGCCGAAGGTTGATTGGTTCATTATTATTTTATTAGTGATTGCTATGGGGCTAGGTTTTTTGCCAGTTGTAGCTTTTGGACATACGAATGATTTACTAATGGATAAGGTAATATTTGTTATTCTCGGTGTTGTAACAGCTTTTGGGATGATGCTGATTGATTATCGGAAATTAGAGAGACTCGGATGGCTGTTTTACACAATCGGAGTACTCATCCTGTTAATGCTATACTGTTTTCCAAACGCTTCAATGACTGGAGAACCGTTAATAAAAATTGGTCCTATTGCAATTGGATGTTTAATGGCAGTGCCGTTCTTTTTTCTAGCTTGGGCTTCTTTTTTCAATAACAGTAGGCTAAAGGTTATGCATCTTGTGGTTTTGTATCTATTTTCTTTGTATTTATTCTTAACTGTATCAACTCTTTCAACAATTTTTATCTATATTATGATGGTATTCGTTATGCTTTGGTGGAGTAAGTTAGGAAAGAAAAAGGCATTGATTATTACAATTGTACCAATTTGTTTATTTATTATCAGGGTATTCTTTTCCTGGTCTTCAGTAAAAGGATACCGGATGGCTAGAATTTTAGGGTACATAAATCCAGAGCAAGATGCAGGTGGCGCAGGGTTTATGTATATACGTTTAAAAGAGGTAATGTCGTCAGCAGGTTGGTTTGGTACATCTGGAAATGTACAGTCTATACCTGCTGCATATACTGATTTTGTGTTTGCAAGTTTGACTTACTATTATGGGTATTTGCTTGCGCTGATTCTTGTATTCATTCTTTCTCTTTTTGTAGCGAGGATAATGGTCATATCTTATAAAATAAATGATCGGTATGGTAAATTGCTTCTTGTTGGTGGAATGACTCTTTTTGTAGTCCAGTTCATTTATAACGTTGGAATGATCATGGGCTTATTACCGATCGCTTCTATATCCTTACCTTTTATTAGCTATGGATTAACGCCAACTTTATTTCATGCGTTTTTAATGGGTATCGTGTTAAGTGTGTATCGACGTAAAAATTTGATATCAAGTAGTTTCATTTAGAATTGAATCTAAAGTTTCTTTACATTAATTCAATAAAGAAACTTTACACTGACATGGGTATTTAGCTTATTCCAGAATAGGGCGCTTTAATTGAGCAAGTATAACAAAAATTATCAAACTTTTTTATAAAAGGATGATTCAATTGAATATAGAAAAAGCGTGTTTTGATCCATCTTTTTTTCAAAACACGCTTTTTCTATTTGCCTCTTTTATCAAGGTTTATTATGTTAATTTAATCAAACTTT
>NZ_JBALQK010000269.1:0-18373 GCF_036965845.1 Bacillus sp. JJ1127
ACATTTTTAATTAATTCAGTTTTGTTCATTCTTTTCACCTCATAATAAATTATTTTACATGGGTTTGGTAGTATAATGAATAATAGAATAAAGCATGATTCGCTCATATAACAAATTGGTAGAATTACATTGTTACTTAATTTCGGTGAAAGAGGTTAAATCCCTGCAAAATATGGAGGAATTTATTTTCGTTGTTGTATGAGAAGGGTGATATATATAATTGAGGAGGAGTTCATAATTATGATTATTCGTAACAAAAAGGAAGAATTAATACTAATTCGACAACATGATCATGGATTTCTAGCAGGGGAGATTGCAAAGAATATGAAAGGGGATTTATTTGAGGATGGATTCTATCTAAAAGAGTGTATTGCTGCGATTTATGAGCATGATAGGGGCTGGATTGGTTTAGATAAAACGCCCATTTGGAATGATGCTAGGGGTGTACCCTATAATTTTATGGATTGTCCGAGTTCGTTACGCTTTGTTTTTTATACTTTAGGGCTTAACGAGATTGAAAATTCAAACCCTTATGGTGCTGTACTTTGCAGTAAGCATTTTATATCATTTCCTCTTAATCAAGAAGATAAGGAAATGGTGGAATTTTATAAGCAGGAACTGAATCGTCAAAAGAGAATTTTGAAAACGCTAACAAAAGAACAGCATACTATGTTTGATATGCACTATAAACTCTTGAAATTTTGTGATGAGTTATCATTATATGCTTGTATGAATGAACCTGGTGTAAAGAAACTAGAAGAAGTGGATTTATTTAAAGAAGGATTTGAAGGAACTGAAGTGTTCAATAGAGATATAAATGAGCCATTACAAGCTAAATGGATAGATAAGAAAAAAATTCAAATTACGCCATTTCCTTTTGAGACAGAATTTAAAGCATCCGTAAGATACAAATCTATAAAAAAGAAAACAATAGAAAAAATAGGGATTGTTAAAGCCGATGAGCAAGAGGAATTTCAGAAACAAGAATTATATTTTGTAAGGTGAAAAGTAGTTGTGAAAGAAGGAGCATTAATAGAAAGAATAGAAGCTTATTATTTGAATGTATAAGTAAAGCTATATGGGGGGAAGTGAGAATATGCAGAAGGAATATTTTAGTGAACATTTTGAAGTTGAAAAATTAGAAGATGGTATTTATGTTGCGATTGCGAAAGAAGGGGGTGGCTCCTTAGCTAATGCAGGTTTTATTGATATGGGGAATCAGACCATCATTTTTGATACATTTCAAACACAACAAGCAGCAGCGGATTTAAAAAAGATAGCAGAAGAAATAACGGGGCATTCTATATCGTGGGTTATTAATAGCCACTGGCATGGAGACCATATTCGCGGAAATCAAGTCTTTGAAAGTTGTAATATCATATCTAGTCATAAAACATATGAGAAAATGGCAGAAATTCATCCTTCCAGAATTGATAAACAAAAACAAGACATAGAAGGTTTACATAAATATATACATTCCCTACAAGATCAATTTGATCAAACAAATGATGAAGGCTTAAGAAAACAAATTTTATTTTTAAATCAGTTAGCAATTTCATTACCTACACTTCAACTTGTATTACCCCAATATTCTTTTCAAAATGAATTTACTATACATGGTTCGAAGAGAACTGCAAAATTAATTACGTTAGGCGGGGGACATTCCATTTGTGACACAATTCTTTATCTACCTGAAGATCGAGTTTGCTTTATGGGAGATTTATTATTTGTGAAATCGCATCCTACTTTTTTTGAGGAATCAAACCTTGAAGAATGGAAGAACATTTTAGAAATGATTGAGAAGTTTGAAATCGATAAGGCAGTACCAGGCCATGGCTCTGTAGGTATAAAATCAGACTTGAGAAAAGTAATAGAGTATATTGAAGAATTAACGTTATTAGTTAAAGAGAGTATAAATATCGATGAGATCCAATGTCCTAGTACTTATAAGAATTGGCATGCTCCTGAGGTTTTTACACAAAATTTACAGCATTTAAAGAAAGTAATGAAATTGCCAGCGGTCCATAATAATGTTACCACATAAAAATTTTATATAAGATTGATACAAACAAAGGGCATACCATTTCAATATGGGATACCCTTTGTTTTGAAATTTGATTAACCTGCAATCCTTTTATCCGATGCTTTTAACCTCTCTACTTGTAAGAATCGATTTGTTTCAGCAACGACTACACTACTTAATCCAATTAGACCCACTAAGTTTGGAATTGCCATTAGTCCGTTTGCGATATCAGCAAACGTCCATACAATTCCCAGTTTTAAGTTGGCACCAAATACGATCATTACAATGAAGATAGCTTTATAATATTGTACGGCACCTTGTCCAAATAAATAAGCTACGCATTTTTCACCATAATAGGACCATCCTAAAATCGTGGAGTAGGCGAATAGAATAATTGCAATGCCGAGAATCATGCTGCCAGTATTACCAAATACAGATTGGAAAGCAAGAGTAGTTGCTTCAACACCAGTTTTTCCAGATTTCCATGCGCCTGTTGTAATTAATACTAAACCAGTAATTGTACAAACAATAAATGTATCGAGGAAAGTCCCCGTCATCGACACAAGCGCTTGTTTAGCAGGTGAATCTGTTTTTGCAGCCGCTGCCGCAATTGGTGCACTTCCTAGTCCAGCTTCATTTGCGAATACGCCTCGCGCCATCCCAATTTGAATTGCTGATGCAATGGTTGCCCCAGCAAATCCGCCGGCAGCGGCTGTACCATTGAAAGCACCAGAAAAAATAAGTGAGAACGCTTCTGGAATTTGATCAATGTGATAAAAGATAATAATAAGTCCTGCAAGTACATAAAAGAAAGCTTTAATAGGAACGAAAAATCCTGTAACTTTCCCGATTTTTTTTACACCACCTAAAATAACAATTGCAATTAAGAAAGCCATTAAAATACCAGTTAAAGCAGGTGGAAACGAAAAGTTTATTCTCATCGCTTCTGCAACCGAATTTGATTGCACCATATTCCCGATTCCGAAAGAAGCCGTTGTCCCAAAAATAGCAAATAAAATAGCGAGCCATTTTTTACCTAAACCACGCTCTAAATAATACATCGGACCACCGGAATATTCACCATTAGCACCGCTCACACGGTACTTTACGGCAAGAATCGCTTCTGCGTATTTTGTTGCCATGCCAAACAGGGCAGTAATCCACATCCAAAATATAGCTCCTGGACCTCCAATTGAAACTGCTGTTGCGACACCAGCTATGTTTCCCATTCCGATAGTCGCAGCCATAGCCGTCATTAATGCTTGAAAGTGACTGATATCTCCAGAAGAAGATTTATCTTCTGATTTTCCAAATGCTAGTTTATGAGCGTACAATAGTTTACTAAACTGTAAACCTTTTAGGCGTACTGTGAGAATGATTCCAGTTCCAACAAGAAGGAACAAGGTCGGCAATCCCCATACGTAGTGATTGATTGCTTCTAATACTTTACTTACTGTCTCCATCTTTATTCTCCTTTTAGAAAAAATAAAAAACCACTTCACATACATGAAATGGTCTCTGGAGAAACAAGGGATAGAAAAATAAACCGATATAAATCGATATTTTCTTTCGCTTGTCTCTGTCCTTTTACCTGAGAGATTATCCGCTAGTACAAACGGATTTGCTCCTTCGGTGCTCTGTTTCCTCCGCTCTATATGAAAGCGGGAGGGAGTCTCTCCAGAGATTCGTCCCCATGCAGTTCTACTTGTAACCAAGACCTGAGAGTTTCAAAGCTGAGTTATCAACTTTTTGCCCCGTCGGTAGATCAATAGATCTTCTCCTGAATGGTTCATCCGAATTATGTGATTAAAAACTGAATGATATTGATACGAAATGATTTAATCAATAAACAGCATTATAGATTCTTCATAAATGAATTGCAATCATTATTTATTGGAAAATACTTTTGAACAAAAATTTTATCTCCTAAAGTGGAAGGGGATTATAGCGTGAATTTATTTTTTTGTTATCCCTAATATGTCGTTTAGTTCAGCTAACGTAGATAAAGCCATGACAATATTTTGATCAGCAAGTCCTAAAGATTGCGTCGCATTTTCTAGACTATCTTTTAAAGTCTTCTCATTGTTTAAGCCTTGCGTAACAGAAAGAGCGGCATTTTCCATACAATTTGAAGCGGCTATAAACGCGGTTTTAAAATAATTTATTTTCTGTTTTAGTGCAGGGTCTTTCATTTTTTCTTCAGCTTTAAATGCATCCGTTTTTTTAGAAATTTCGTTGAATTGTTGTGCTATATTATTCATTTTATCTAGTAATTCAGCTGTATGTATGTTACCTGGATTTGAATTTAGTTCAGTCCATGTTGGTAGCCATTCCCGCTCAACGATATGATCGTATTTTGTAGTAAGAAAATCGATTTCAGATTTTAATTCTTGTTGGTAGATTTTTTTATCGATAGGTTCTTTAGCAGTTTTTATTGTTGGCTCATTAACGTAGTGTGACAAAATAATCGCTCCCATGCTCATAATAATCATTATGCCAAGAGATACGAGCCACCATTTTTGATAGAAAAAATTTTTCATTGGATATTTCCTCCTGATATATAAAACATAAGCAGCATTTTTCTATCATAACAAGCTATACGTTCAAGAATTGTCGTATTTTGTCGAAAAGATAGATTTGGATGTCAGGAAAATCTTTGTTTGTATCTTATTTAGTATTCACGATAACAATCCGAGCTCTTTTGCATGTATTGGAGGAAGACTTAATTGTTGAACGAAAAATAAATGAAGTGGGATGTTCTCTTTTATTTCAACCCATTCGTGATAACAGGAAAATAATGCTTGAATATCATTATTGAAATATTGTTCTACTAGTATACGAATCAATTTCGTACTTCGCCAATAATCATAAAAAGCTCCCGCATATGATCCATTTTCTGCAGACTTGCCGAACTCATTTAAAGGGTAATTACTAAATTCAGCTTGATATATGTTAATTAATTCATCTTCTACCTGCATAATTGTTTTAAATTGTTCATGTGACATCATTAGTTTTCTTGGCAAATAAAAGCATACACCTTCTTCAAACCACATCGATTCTTCATCAATTTCATCAAAATCACTATGGAATTCTTCAGCGTGATGTACAAATTCATGTGCAGCAATAGTTGCGATGTCGAGTATATTAAGTTGCTTATAATATTGCTGAGCTTTTTCAAGTTCTTTTCCGTCAGTCACAGATAAATAGATATTTTTCCATACATCAATAAGTGGTGTAATATGAATTAAATCACGTGAGGTGTAAGCTGGCATAGGAATATTTGAATAAACTTGTGTTGCAGATTCTAAATCGTGAAATACGATTCCTTTTGGTGGCGAGAGGATTGTAACCTTTTCTTGCAATAAAGGTATGAAGCTTTGTAATTCGTTTAGTAGTTTCAGACCTTCTGCTTCAATCTTTTGAATATGAGTTGAATCAGTTACTGAGAATGCAAGTTTCATTCTTAACATACTCCTTTTATTGTATTATTTAATAAGCATGTTACAAGTGTACCACGATTAGGATGTCTTTTTAGTTTCTATTCTGAATTTTTTGACTGTAAATCGATTTCTCTATAACATGGAAATAACACTTTATAGAGAAATGAGCTGATCGATTGTCAATTATTAAGAAAATAGGTCGTTTTTGCCCTATAGATGACACTGGATATATTATGAATAACATTCAACCAATTTTCCAGAGCAAGAACAAAATATGAAGAAAGCGCTGCAATATGCAGTTAATCCTATAGACGGCATAACAGGAATTTTATTATTTTTGGATAATTTTAGAGTCTGGATAATAAAAGAAGCAGATCATTATTTAAATAACAGCGAAGAAAATGAAACATAATTTTATTATGTAAACAAATCGGTTCCATTTTTAAGTTATAGGTGAGGGAGAAATGAGAAAGATGGATTTTTATATTGTTGATGTCTTTTCACAAGGAAAGTATACAGGTAATCAACTTGCAGTATTTGTAGATGTTGATCAAATTTCAAGTAAGGAAATGCAGTTAATAGCGAAGGAAATAAACTATGCTGAAACAACGTTTATTCTCTCAAAAGAACAGAGAAACGGAGGGTATGATGTACGCATTTTTACACCAAATGAAGAAATACCTTTTGCTGGGCATCCTGTATTAGGAACCGCTTTTGTACTTAAAGAAGAACTCCTTCAAAATGATACGCTTAAATATATTCAATTACATTTTCAAGGTGGTTCTGTAGAAGTTACCTTTCATGAAGGGGAAAATGTGCTGTGGATGCAGCAAAATGAGCCTGAATTTGGAGGGAAGTTAGATAGAAATGTAGTTGCAGAAGTGCTAAATATTGATATTTCTCAAATAGACATTCGATATCCAATCCAAGAAGTATCAACAGGCTTACCTGTTATTCTTGTGCCGTTAAAATCGTTAGCTGCTGTAAAAGAAGTTCAAATAAACAAGGAAAAATATTTTAAGCTAATCGAAAAGAGAGAGGCAAAAGGAATTATGGTATTTACTTCTGAAACGTATGAGGAAGTAAATGATCTGAATGTCCGTGATTTTGCAGAGTACTATGGTATTCCGGAAGATGCAGCAACTGGTAGCTCTAATGGATGTTTAGCAGCATATTTAATAAAACATCGGTATTTTGACGAAAAGAAAATAAATTTGCGTGTTGAACAAGGATATGAGATAAAACGACCTTCATTATTAAATATTCGAGCAGAAGAAAAAGAAGATGTAATTGATGTTTTTGTAGGTGGAGAAGTAACAAGCATTGCAAGAGGGACATGGAATGTATAGTAAGGGGGAGCCGCATGTTATTAAAAACGATATTTTGTCAGGTAGAAAAAGAGAAAAAGGGTTTGTTTTCAGATGCACAAGAGAGATGGAGAGGTTTACAAAAGCTAGAGGGATTTCGTGGACAGTTCGGGGGTTGGAATGGGGAGGAGGCTTGTGTGTTTACTGTTTGGGAAAATATGAATACATATTAAAAATTCATGAATGAAATGCATGATCCAATTTTTCATAATAGTAATCAAAAGGATACGTATTTAACTTGTAAAATAGAGTTATTTCAAACGTTATTTGATATGAAAGCTACTCCATTTACGAATGCATTTGCAAAAAATCTATTTGTCAGAGTAGCAGTTTGTGATGTGAAAAGAGGCAGGGAAGAGAACTTTTTACATATACAAGAAACAATTTGGAATAAAGGAATGGAAAAGTCAGAAGGAATGTTAGGCGGCGTTGTAGGAAGATCCCTTAAAAACTCCAATCGCTATGTCGCCCTTTCTTTTTGGAAGAATGAAATGTCACATCAGTGTTATGTGAAAGGAATTTTTCCTGGATTATATGAGTTAGCTAATGTAACCGAGGATGTTGAAAATATAAATGGAAAACAAGTTGCGTGTATAAAAGAATGGTCTGTATATTAATTATAAAAAAAGTGAATAAATGATGTATATCTAGGATAAATGATTTTAGTAGTTATAGTTGTATGAATTATTAGTTTAAAAGTAGAAGGCATGCAGTGAATGTCTTATTGATATGTAGTTCAATAAGACGAATTCTTTTCTTTTAAACATGAAAATTATAGAAGACGTCAGATACCCTTTCATGTTAATATATTTAAGTTATATTAGGAGGCTTACCCTTTTGTTATTGTACGGTAGAAGCAGTGTGAGCTTGAAATTTTTAAAGAAAAGGATGTGCCTAACTTGCGTATAAATAAATTTATTAGTGAATCTGGAAAAGCATCTAGACGCGGAGCAGATAAGTTAATTAATGAAAGAAGAGTAATTATTAACGGAAAGGTTGCAAAAATAGGTGACCAAGTACAACCAGGTGATGACGTGCGAGTAAATGGAGAGCAGCTTCGAATTGCTCGAGACCATGTGTATATTGCTTTAAATAAACCAGTAGGTATTACATGTACAAGTGAAAAGGCAGTTAAAGGTAACATTATCGATTTAGTGAATCATCCTTTACGAATTCATCACGTTGGACGTCTTGACAAAGATTCAGACGGTTTAATTTTGTTAACGAATGATGGCGATATTATTAATGAAATTTTACGTGCTGAAAATAAACATGAAAAAGAATATATTGTTTCAGTAGATAAACCGATTACGCCTGAATTTTTAAAACAAATGGCAGCGGGTGTTAAAATTTTAGGAACAAAAACACTTCCTTGTGAAATAACACAGTTATCAAAATATGAATTCCAAATTATTTTAACACAAGGATTGAATCGCCAAATTCGTCGTATGTGTGAAGCTTTAGGTTATCAAGTTTACACATTAAAACGTACGCGAATTATGAATATCCAGTTGAATAATTTACCAGTTGGACAGTGGAGAGATTTAACGAAGAAAGAGAAAAAAAGATTATTTGCAGACTTAAACTACGAACCACAAGATTGGTAAAAAAAGATAGGGGAAATCAAAAAACATGAAAATTGTTTTTGGTTTCCCTTTTTTGATTGAACAAAAAATATTTTTTAACACTTGCAAAAATAAAATGAATAGGATATAGTAAATAACAATTAATGGATGTATTGTAAAAGCAAAGAAAAGGACACGAGTTATTTTAAACGGTTGTACAGAGAGGGAAGGAATGCTGAGAACTTCCTAACGCAGTGAAATAACTTACCACCTTAGAGCTGCACTGGGGAAAATGAAAGTATCTAGTGCCGTGTCAGCGACGTTACTGCAAAAGAAGCCATTGTATTTTTTAGTATGATGGGAATCTGGGTGGAACCACGGGTAAAAGCACGCTCGTCCCTATTATTAGGGATGAGTGTGCTTTTTTATTTATGAAATGGAGCGATTAAAATGAGAGAACAGATGATTAAAATTATTTTTCCAGATGGTAGTGTAAAGGAATATGTAAAAGGAATTACTCTAGAAGAGATTGCGGCCTCAATTAGCTCTAGTCTAAAAAAGAAAGCAGTAGCAGGAAAAGTGAATGACCAATTATTTGATTTACGCCGAAACATCGAACAGAATGCAGAAATTCAAATTATAACTATGGATTCAGAGGAAGGAATAGAAGTCGCAAGACATACTTCTGCACATATATTAGCGCAGGCTGTTAAAAGAATATATGGTGGTGTAAAACTTGGTGTAGGGCCTGTTATTGAAAATGGATTTTATTATGATATGGATCTTCCAAGTAGTATAGCGGTAGAAGACTTACCTAAAATTGAAAATGAAATGCGAAATATTATAAACGAAAACTTAAAAATAGAGCGAGTTGAAATCACTAGAAAGGAAGCGGAAAAGCTTTTTCAAGATATAAAAGATGATTTAAAATTGGAACTTTTAGAAGCGATTCCTGAGAATGAAGTTGTCACAATTTATAAACAAGGAGAATTTGTTGATTTATGCCGTGGGCCGCATTTACCGTCAACTGGCTACTTGAAAGCATTTCAATTAACACATGTTTCTGGTGCGTATTGGCGAGGGGATAGTAATAATCAAGTACTTCAGCGTATATATGGTGTTGCATTTTCTTCTCAAAAAGAGTTAGAAAACTATTTACAGTTTGTAGAAGAAGCGGCCAAGAGAAATCACCGTAAACTAGGGAACGAACTTGAATTATTTATGTTTTCAGAAGAAGCACCAGGGATGCCTTTTTATTTACCGAAAGGACAAATCATTCGAAATGAATTAGAGTCTTTTTTAAGAGAAATACAACAAAAATACGATTATCAAGAAGTCCGCACTCCTATTATGATGAATCAAGAGCTATGGGAAAAATCAGGACATTGGGATCATTATAAAGATAACATGTATTTTTCAGAGGTAGACCATAAAAGTTTTGCATTAAAGCCGATGAATTGCCCTGGACATATGCTTATCTTTAAAAATAAACTACGCTCATACCGGGATTTGCCAATCCGGATGTGTGAATTTGGTCAAGTACATCGCCACGAATTCAGCGGTGCATTGAACGGATTATTAAGAGTACGTACATTCTGTCAGGATGATGCACATTTATATGTAACACCTGAACAAATAGAAAGTGAAATTAAGTCAGTGTTAAAGCAAATTGATTATGTTTACAGAACATTCGGTTTTGAATATGAAATCGAGCTTTCAACTAGACCGGAAGATTCCATGGGAGATGATGAGCTATGGAACCAAGCTGAATCAGCTCTTGAAAATGTATTGAAATCATTGAATTATAACTATAAAGTGAATGAAGGGGATGGCGCATTTTACGGACCAAAAATTGATTTTCATATTAAAGATGCTTTAAAAAGAAGCCATCAATGCGGAACAGTTCAGCTTGATTTCCAAATGCCAGAGAAATTTGATTTACATTATATTGACGAAAGCAATGAGAAAAGAAGACCAGTTGTGATTCACCGCGCTGTATTAGGTTCTTTTGATCGTTTCTTAGGAATATTAATTGAACACTTTGGAGGAGCATTTCCAACATGGTTGGCTCCCGTTCAAGTAAAGGTAATTCCTGTTTCCACTTTAGTACATGAACAATATACAAAAGAAATTGAAGAAAAGTTAAAACGGGCTGGTATTCGCGTCGAACGAGATATGCGCAGTGAAAAACTAGGTTATAAAATACGAGAAGCACAGCTGAAAAAGATTCCGTACATCCTTGTCATTGGAGATAAAGAAGTGGAGAATGGATCTGTAAATGTACGTAAACATGGAGAAGAGAAATCAGAAGTTGTTTCACTAGATAAATTTATGGAATGCGTACAGGATGAACTTTATAATAAATGTTCTAAATAACAAATAGTAAACGTTGCTGCACACCACCTTTCATACGTGGTGTGCTTTTTACTGCAATAAAAAAATGGCTCACAGTCGTTCTTTGAATCGATAGAGTAATGGAAGGAAAAGATTGGATACTGGTCGAATAAATATGTTATGACTTCCGAGAAATGACAGAATACAAAACATTTTGTCGAAAGAAAAGGTATCGAATATGAAAGAAATGCTACAGTTATTTCGTAACAAAATTTATGCAAGATTTTTTCTAGCAAATATTTTAGAGCGGCTTGGTTCTATGATCGCAGGGATATCTTTAATGTTTTATTTGTTAGATCAATATGGGAAACAGCCTATTTACGCAACGACAACACAGATTATGATGGCATTACCTTCACTTGTTTTTTTCTTAATGGTGGGTACAGTAGTGGATCGGTTTGACCGACAGCGTATTTGTACGATAAGTAATATATGTTGCTCTCTCTGTAATATTGGAATTCTAATTTCGCTTTATTACGGAATGATCATACTTGTATTTATCTTTCTATTTTTAGAAAATGCTTGTATTCAGTTTTTCTCTCCATCGGAGCAAGCGATGATACAAGGTGTTGTTCATTCTGATCAATATGGTGCAGCAGCAGGAATTAACCAAATGGTAAATAGTTTGTATGCTTTATTTGGAGTAGGGATAGCGACAATGGTGTACTGGACGTTTGGAATTTACGGCAGTATTCTAGTGAATACTTTAACGTTTATGGCAAGTGGTATTTTAATTCAAACCATTTCAATTCAAGAGAGCGTACGGTTACCGAATGGTAGAACAGAGTGGAAACAAGTGAACGTTAAGATGTTATTGACGGAATTTAAAGAAGGATTGCGGTATATTTATCAAAACGATACGCTCAAAAAGCTACTTCTAGGCTTTATTGTGTTTGGGTTATTAAATGGTGTTTTAAGTGTATCTTCTACATACATACTAAAATATAAACTAGCTCCTAAAACTTATGAAGGACTAGCGATGGTCGGAGGAGTTGTTGGGGGGATAGCCATGCTACTTGGAAGTATCGTGGCAACGAGTATAGGAAAGAAATATACGCCCAAAGCCATTATTGTATTTGGGATGTTGGGTTCGGCAGTATTTTTTGGTATGTGTTATTTTGTAAATCAGGTGTGGTCTTTTTATGTATGTATAGGCTTGGCTACATTCTTTTTACCTTTTATCAATATTGCTGTATCGGGGTGGATGTATGAAATTGTTGATGAGTCGTTTATGGGGCGTGTACAAAGTTTGCTTAGTCCCTTAACAACTGGTTTCCAATTGTTATCGCTTGGAGCGATTGCTATGTTGTTCCCAAGATGGATTCATGCAGATACTTTATATCTTATTTTATTTGCTTTATTAATATTTGTTACATGTCTCTATCAAGTCATATTGCCTAGTGGTCAAAAACAAGTCAAAGGTGTGGTGGAAGAAATGTAAATTTGACTAAAATATATTTCCTAAATGATGTCGTGTTGTGTGAAATGTTGGTTTTTATTTCTGAATATTCTTTTTTTTGGTGGGGATTGCTTTTTTACAACGATTTGCTGCGCTTCCGTGTTTGTCCTAAGGTTTAGAAATAGATCTTATCAGTTATGGAAAAACAATTGTATATTTCCATCAGAAAACATCTAAATAAAAAGATAGATGAAAACAATCCGTTTTCACCTATCTTTTTTCTCTTTTACAAAGGTGGTAAATCGATTTTTCCTTCTTCAAACAATTCTTTTAGCATATGTTTCGTATATCCAGCTGCTTGTCCAAATGTGATTTTTGCAGGCATTGGTGCTTCGTTTGCATCTACTACTACATCAATAATACAAGGTTTATCTTGTTTGACTGCATGTTCAAAAGCAGGGAGCAGTTCATCTATATGTTCTACGCGATAACCTATACCGCCGCATGCTTCTGCATATTTTGCAAAGTTAGGGTTTGTTAAGTCTGTACCAAACTCAATGTTCCCCATTACTTCTTGTTCGAATTTAATCATCGCAATCTTATGATTGTTGAGTACAACGACAACAATTGGTAACTTATATTTGACTGCAGTCACGAAATCGTTCATTGTCATCCCGAATCCACCATCACCGCAAATTGCAAAGACTTGCTTATCAGGAAATGCAATTTGTCCAGCAAGTGCACCAGGTAAACCACAGCCAAGCGTTGCAAGCCAGCTAGAAATGATAAACTGTTGATTTGTCATGCGGAAATGACGTGCTGTCCAAACGGTTACATTTCCTACATCTACTGACAAAATTGCGTCATCATGAGCAACATGCTGCAAGGCATGCATAACTCTTTGAGGTTTAATAGGAGTAGAAGAATCTTCTTCTTGATCATGCAGTTTTTTCTCCCATCTTTTCATTAATTCTTGATGGTGTTTTAGGAATGAGTGATCGCTATGCTTTTCAGTATTTTCTAAAAGCCACTTTAATGTTTTATCGGCGTCACCAGCTAATCCAATATCTGTCGCATAGCGTTTTCCAATTTGAGCAGGATCTGAATCAATATGAAGCGTCTTTGCTTTTTCGGGTAAAAAGCCAGTGAAAGGATAGGAGGTACCGATCATGATTAATGTATCTGCATGCTTCATGGATTCATAAGCAGGTTTTGTCCCAATTAATCCTAAACCACCGATACAAAGAGGGTGTTCATCAGGAATAATTCCTTTAGCCGGGAGCGTTAAAACAATTGGTGCACCAATATGCTCTGCGAATGCAAGTAAAGATTCCTTTGCATGCTTCGCTCCTTTTCCAGCTAAAATAACAGGATTTTTTGCTTCATTTAATGCTAATTTCGCTAAGCTTAAATCTTTTTCTTGTGGAAAGAGTTCTGGTAATGTGAAAGAAGAACTGGTTATACGGGCACCAGCTTCTACTTCAAATTTTGGTACATCATCTGGAATGGTAAGAACAGATACCCCTTTTTTTGTATAAGCCATGCGGATCGCTTGGTTAACTACAGCAGGAAGTTGTTCGGCTGACATAATTCGTTGATTATAAACGGCGACATCATCAAACATTCTTTCTAAGTTTACCTCTTGGAAAAATCCTGTTCCAAGTAAATCTGATTCAACTTGCCCTGTAATAGCTAGAACTGGAGCTTGGTCTAATTTTGCATCATATAATCCGTTTAATAAGTGAATTGCGCCGGGGCCAGCAATAGCCATACAAACTCCAAGTTTACCTGTTAATTTTGCATAAGATGCAGCTGCTAATGCACCAGCTTCTTCATGACGAACTTGAATAAATTTAATTTTATCTTGTTTTTTTCGAAGAGGTTCGATAATAGAATTAATGGAATCCCCAGGCATACCGTAAACGTGGTCAACGCCCCATTCAATTAAAAGATCAACAAGCGCCTCACCTGCTGTTTTACGAAACATAATAGTTCCTCCTTATGTACTAAGATACTATTATATTTTGAAGAAAAAGGTAAAATATACAAATGATAAATAAAAGCTCTATTTTAATGATGACCCGCAAAAACTGTAAAAATTGTTATGAGTAAAAAACCACTTATAGACCAGGAAAGGAAGGGGAGTACTGAAAGATGTTTCTTTGCTTTCCATAGCATTTCATGTATTGTGACATAACCTAACGATCCAATGGCACTGCCCATTATAAGTCCTTGTAAATGAATCGCTTTTCCATCCATCATAATGCCAAAGATGGTACCAGTACCGAGAATAATGGAAAGTAATAAAATTGTTAATAGAAATGAAATATATGTATGTCTTGTAAATAGAAAAGGAATGATTAACGCTAAACCTTCTGGAATATGGTGTATTACGATTGCAAGTAAAAATGGAATTACAGATTCATTGTGATTTATAAACGCAGATCCTAGCGCAAAACCACTCGGTAAATTATGAATAAAAATAGCAAAAGACAGAAATAAAAAGGTTTGCCATGCTTGCTGGCCTTTTTTATGTATCATAGGGTGATGGAAATAATTATCTAATAAACTCATAATTAGAATACCAATGATAATCCCGAGTATAGGACCAAACATTTCGTAATTTAAAAAAGTTTCTGGAATAATTTCAAGCGATAATAAGCCGAGTAAAATACCACCGCATAGTGCATATAAGCGATGCATCTTTTCTTCTATTAGCTGACGTGTCGCAAGCCCAACAGCCCCGCCTAATAACAAGCCGCCAAATGAAAAAAACGTAACGATCATTGGAATCCATAATCGCTCCATATCATCACACTCCATTTTTATAACCTTCATTTTCAGCTTACTATGATAGGAAAGAGATTAGTCCAAATAATTGGGGCCAATTATAGAGAAATATTTATTTATTCGATATAATTTGTGTATTCTTTTAATTCGAAAAATAGGTAGGGGATGCAGTTTGCAAACAAAATGGAGTTTATCGGAATATGAGAATCCAAAGCGGTATGATGCAGAAAATACAAGTTTGTCAGATTTCCCTTTTTTACTATCGTGGGCTAAAAAAATTGGAATACAAAATGAATGGATATTGGATATGGCTTGTGGAACAGGTAGAGTGACGATTCCTTTTGCGCAAGAAGGATATCGAATGATTGGAGTAGATATACATGAAGGCATGCTTGAAGAAGCAAAGAGAAAATTTTCAAATTCTACTAAAATAAAATGGTTAAAACAAGATTGTTTGCAGTTACGACTAGAGGAAACAATCCCACTTGCGTATATGGTAGGCCACGGATTTCAACACTTCCTTACAAATGAGCATCAAAATCAATTATTAACATCGATTCATAGTGCTCTTGCTGATGAGGGAATATTTATTTTTGATACAAGATTTCCTTCAGCAGAAGAGCTATTACAGCCAGCAACAGAAGAATACTGGACAACAACTACAGATGAAAAAGGGAGAAGGTGTGATTTGTATACGGAGATGAAATATAATCCAATTATACAAGTTCAGCACTATATAACAACTAGAAAATTTTATGAAGAAGACATTGTGACTGAAGAAATAAAAACAAAGATTGATCTTCGTTATACATATCCCCAGGAATTAGAGCAAACACTTGCAGCTAATGGGTTTCAGTTATTACATATATATAACGATTGGGACGGAAATGAGCTGGGAGAGGACTGTTATTCTATGGTTGTGGTTTGTCGGAAGGTGAAGGGAATTTAAATTTTATGATTTGAAAAGTGACAAAAATAACCGTTACTATAAAAAAAATATCGTTACTATCTCTGTTTGTATATTTATTTGTTTTAAGGAGTAAAAAACATTTAGTTCAACTCTATTTTATAAAACAGAAGATTGTTTTTCATAAAAAATATGCCTCTGTTAGCGAATAGAGGCATATTTTTTATAATTTTTCTAAGACAGCTGATATATACAATCTTTCTAGAATTAAGCTGAGAAATCATCAATAATTTCTACCACTTCAATTTTTCCGTTAATCAAAAGCTCAGGAAGCTCGTTTTTTACATTACCCTTCCAATATTCTCTAGCTTGTTCAATTTTTTGAGAGAAAGGAACCCCATCTTCCTTTGGTAAAAGGGTTCCATCACCCTCAAAAGAATTTCCAATAACTCGAAGTTTAACAATCTGCAAAACTTTCCGATTGTAAGAATCAAATAATTCTTTCCATTTCAAAGCGTCTTCATAGCTTTTCACAGCGTATAAGCAAGACAATCTTGAAGGGTATTCAGGATACTCTTGTAGTCTAACCATTTCTACTATCACTTCTCTAACCGCTCTGATTGTTTGGTCTACATACTTAATAACTACTTCAGTATTTTCTTTATTCAGGTTCAAGCCTTCATTTGTATAATGGCTTTGTAAAATCTGAATAAAGTCTTCGCCTTTAGAATTTAATTGTTCTCTCTCAAAAAAGAAGTGATATAAGGTATTGTTTTGGTTCTTGTCAAAGTTAATTATCTGGCCAAGACGCATTTTTTTCCTAGTAACAATGTGATAAACATACAATTCGTTCTCTTTCATGGTCTGCCTCCTATTAGCTATTTCCGTGAATGATTTGCGACAATCGTTGCAAAAGTAATATTGACGACCTTGTTAAGAAGCAACGTTTTGGTATCGAAATCACTTAGTGTATGTAGTGGTAAGTTGTTAATACAACATAAACCCGCTTCGTGTCCAAGTAGTTGCCGAACTGTGATATTTTCTTTTCCATTTATCCCAAATTCGTTCCAATAAGTAGATACTTTTTCGTCGTAATCTATATAACCCATGGAATGAGCTAAAGCCAATGCAAGAGCAGCGAATCCTTTTGTTCCAGAAAATATGAGAACAGCTGTATCTTCTTGCCAGAGTTCTTTTGTAAGATGATCACGATATCCACCCCATAGATCAGCAACACATTCACCGTTGTAATAGATGCAACAAGCTGCACCTAATTCCTCCCGAGTTGTAAAGTTTTCTGTAAATGTATGTTTAACTTTCTCAAATCCAGGTTTGACGAAACCGTCAATATGAATGGTTTGTTCCATTGTTGTATCCCCTTAGTGTTTAAATTATGACAAATAAAATATTAGTATATATAGTAATGCTACACAAAAATATGTAAATCCTTTATGAAGTAACATAAGGTTAGTTTTAAAGGGTACGGAGAAATACCAAAAAGTAAGGGTTATTTTAGTCACCAAGATTGAAAATTGAAGAATTTCCAGTAACACTTTATTTTGTAGTAAAAATGAAAAGCGCACCCTGTTTATGCAGGTTTGTGGCTCTCGTCGTAACCGTTATTTTTGTAACTGTTCATGATTCATACTTGTTTTGATAAGGTGTAATCATATCTTCCCAAAATTATCATTTCCATTTCTCTTTTTGAGGGGTATCAAATGATTAAAGGGAAAATGTGAATACGAGCAGAATGTGTTTTAGGAAACGGTATATATCGCAAACGAGAATAGTAGTCATAAATACAAATAATGTATTTCCAGAGGTGAGTATGGATAAAGAATTACTAAATGCGGTTGAGAAGACAATGGTATCAAACTTTACTTAATAAGGAACCAGATTTCATGCCACATAAGGGATTTGCAGAATGGGAACTTATACCTGGATGTTGGTTACAAGTAACAGAAGGGGTGCCAAGTCGAGGGAGTGGACCGATTCGTTTAGGAGTTATAAATATTGAGGATGAACGGGAAAGACTGAAAGAAGAGTTGGGTATTGAAAATTTTGAAATATATACTCGTATAGAGGTCCCTGTTAAATGGGGAACTTTTGCGGATCCATGGGGGAATCGACTTGGCTTCTTTGAATATCTGGATCAGAATGAACGTATCAAAACTATTCAGAAGTTAACATAGACATAATAGGTAAAGTTTTATTGAACGCAAAATAATCGATCTTTTTTATAAAAGATTCAATTCATTGATTTGTACCATGAATCAAATAAACCATTTATTAAAAAATGTTTTAGACTATAGAAAAAATATTAACCTATTAAAAAATAGTTACAGGGATGGAAGGTGTTTTCCATCTCTGTAATCCCGATTGTTAAAATCTGTAATTTTGTAGATACCACTACATTACTTATAAATCCCGTAGACGTTTCCTAATATCTGCTGCCACTCTAGTAGGATTATCAATCTCAAAAAAGACA
>NZ_JBALQK010000270.1:0-6233 GCF_036965845.1 Bacillus sp. JJ1127
TTTTTAATTGATGTATATGTAGCATGATTATTTAATCCATAGCTTCCTAAAATCAACATAGCCGAATGATTCAAATTGAATGTCTTTAATCATGGGATGAAATGTACGATTTTAAAAGAAAATAAATAACCTGAGCCCGATAGTATATCGGGCTCAGGTTATTTAGAGATGCGCTTTTTCGATTAAAGGCTCTTGTTTACAAATTTCATTTCCTTTTGCAATTTCATAAATGAACGGTACATTCCAATTCTCCAAGATACGATCATCGCAAAAGCAAGTAAGAAGAACATACCGCTTAATTGTGCTAAATCAATTGATTGACTTAAATATTCTTTCATACCGATGCGGACAGCAAGTAAACCGACTAAAATAAAGATAAATGCTTTAGAAGGTATTAAATAGATGTCTGTTCCACGTACTTCAAATTTTGATGTTTTAATAAGAAAAATAGAGAAAAATAAACCAACGATAACTGCTTCGAGAATTTCTGATGTTGTTAATCGAAATTCTGGTAAGATGTACATGCATGCTCCCGTACTCATAAAAATTGGCGGGAGTATAATTTTTTTAAGTGATACAGGTTTCTTTGCTGATTTTAAGCGAAGGAACATCATTCCAATAGCCATACAAAGAGCAATAATACTTGATAAAACAGCTAAGTTCATGTTTGACCTCCTTTTATCCTTTGTAGGATTTTTTTAATAGAATCATAAACCAAACGAGACTGACACCGATGATAGTATGAGACATTCCTGCAATATGACTTAATCCTTTAAAATCAGCTCCATTGATTTGAAGAAGTCCGCGTGCCGCCATTGAAGATACTGTTAAAACTAATCCCAAATTATAGACGATGAACCACATGTTAAAACTTTTTGCTTCATGGAATGCAAATGATTTTGATAAGGCAAAGGCAATTAAAAAGAACAAAAATCCAAGAACTAACATATGTGTGTGCAAAAGGTTCAGCAGAGTAGTGCCTTGAATTCCTTTTGCTTTTGCATATTCTCTTGCAAATACACCGGAAAATAAACCGATAATTAAATAGACAAAAGATGCATTATATAACTTTTTCATAATAACCTCCTAAGGTAGTATTAGCAATGTTTATTTTTGGGAATAAGGCTGTGTTTAAAAGTTATCTTGTCATTCCGTATATGAGGCCAGAAATATATGGGATTAACCAAATGAACCATACGATAACGCTTAGTGTATGAAATGTTGTCATCATTTTTGTATCTTTTTTTATTAACACAATCGTTGCCCAAATAGCATGAAATAGCATAAGTAAAATGGCTGATAAGCCTGTTATTCCGTGAAAGCTAAGGAGAGATCCTGCTGAAGCCATTTTCTCCATTAATGTAGTTCCGAGCGTATCACATACTAATCCAAGCCAAAAAATAATAACATGCCAAGGTTTTAATGTTTTTTGAAATTTTTCACTCCATACTCCGATTGTATAAAAAATGAGTGCAGCTGTAATACATGTAATAGCAGATGCTAACACGTTCATCATTCCTTTCTAACAGTCATTTTCTTTATATAGAGCATGTTACATGAGAATTATGAATAGAATATGAACGCAATATTACATATGAAATTTGCCTAATTATTATATTAGAATTGCGTTATATTGTAAACAAAAATGAAAATATGCTTTAAATGAAAGAAAACTTTCTTATTCCCTAATCAAATAGGGGATAAGAAAGTTTTTTTAGATTACTTTTATTATACACTAGTTCTTAAATTTCGTTTTCTCGTAGTAATTTTCCATCTCGAAGTGTTAAAATTCGATCACATACATCAAGCATTTTTTCATCGTGTGTAATCATAATCGCTGCTTTTTTATTTTTCTTAACTTCATGTTTCATTAATTCAACGACTTCTCTAGCACGTTTTGAGTCAAGGCTAGCAGTAGGTTCATCAGCCAAAATTAAGTCTGGATTATTCATAAACGCACGAGCAATGGCTACACGTTGTTTTTCACCGCCTGAAAGTTGATTTGGGTAATGATTCATTCGATGTGATAATCCAAATGTTTTCAGTAATTCAGTTGCAAACTTGTCAGCTTCTTTTTTATTTTCTCCCTTTAACTTAGCGATATATAAAAGTTGTTCTTTAACCGATAAGAAAGGTACGAGATTTGCGAATTGGAATATAAAACCAATTTTTTCTAGGCGAATATTTGTCATATCTTTTTCTGATAAATTTGTTACGTTTTGATCAGAAATATAAATGTTTCCTTTTGAAGGGGATAGAAGCGCACCTGCAATGGAAAGCAATGTACTTTTTCCTGAACCTGATGGACCAACAATACCGATAAATTCGCCCTCTTTTACATCTAACGTAATTGGATGCAGAGCAGTTACTTCTGTATCGCCTTCGCCATATACCTTACTTACTTGTTCAAGCTTTAATAATGACGCTGGGTTCTCCCATTTCACTTCTGTTACCATTACATTCCACCTCCGATTGCTTCTAATGCATCTACTTTCAATACTTGATATAGAGAAATTAGTGTACCGAATATACTAATTAAGATAAAGATACCTGAATATTGCAAGATTGTTGTTGTTGTTAATAAGAATGGCATGCCGGCTGGTAAAACAGTCTCCACTGCAAGGATTAAGCCAATGCCGATTACAAGAGCGACACCAGATAAGAAGATAGATTGTACAACTAAATTACCTGCTAAATATGAGTTTTTTGTTCCGATTGCTTTTAATACGCCTAATTGGTGTGTTTTTTGTAATGTAATGACATAGAAGAAAACACCGATTAATAATGCTGAAATTACAAGTAAAAACGCAATAATCATCGTTAATGTTCCTTGTTCTTCTTTATAACCTGGAATACCTTGTAGTACTTCTTTTTTATCAACAACTTTTGCATTATCTACATTATTGATTTTTTTATCAGTATTTAGAGCGATTACACTGTAATCTTTTTCATTTGGCAGTGAAATAGCGCCCCATACATTTTCATTCATATGAACAACAGGTGTATGGCTAAACATTTGATTTTCTGTAAAACCGACAACTTTAAAAGTTTTCTTAGAAATAGGATCTACTAGCTCATCTCCAAGCTTTACACCTTTTTCTTTGATGGATTCATCAGCAACGATTTCATTGTCTGCTAAAGCGCTGTTTTTCCCTTCAATCACTTTTGGGGCAATGAATGAATCTTGCTTACTTGCAAAGATAGCAGCATCAACTTTTTTTGAACTTCCTTCTTTTTCAAATGTCGTCATTTTAAGATGCATTGGAACCGCATCTTTTTCATTAACTTGTGCCAATACTTTATCTACGTCCTCTTTCTTAATTTGAGAGCGCAATAATTTACCCTCGGCATCACTTGATACTATAAAATTGTCTGCTTTCATTTCGAGAATAGAAGAGGCATTATCATGAGATAAACCGTTTGCTAGACCTGATATGATAAGTACAAGAAATGATAAAAGCATCATAATTGTACCGATTAATCCGTATCGTAATTTTGATTGTTTTAATTCTTTAAGTGCTAAAAACATTAGGTTCATTCCTCCTTGTTTTGTTCTATGCCCTTATCATAAAGAGGAAATATGAACAGAATATGAACAAAAGATTACAAAAGAAGAGTCTACCGTTTAGAAAGGCTGCTGAAAAAGTGTCTACTTTGAGTAAATAACAGAATTTTTATCAATATACAGAAATCAAAAAGAAGATAACTCCCTATATATAGTAGGTGGTTATCTTCTTTTTTAAGGGACTTTTTCAGTGCCCTCCCGTTTAGATAGACTCTTCTTCTTGTTTTGGAAGGTAAATAGAGAAGGTCGTTCCGTTTCCAGGTTTACTATCGACTGTTATTGCACCTTCATGAAGGTCAATAACTTTTTTTACAATAGAAAGACCTAAGCCGCTTCCATTTACTTTTCTATTTCGGGCAGTATCAACTTTATGAAATCGATCAAATATTTTTTTTACTTCATTTTCAGGTATACCAATACCCATATCAGTAATCGAAATACGCCACTCTGTTTCTAGTTCTTCTGCTTCAAATGAAATTGTCCCGCCGCTTTCTGTAAATTTGATGCTATTGGTAAACAAATTCGTCCATACTTGATGGAGCAAGTTTTCGTCTCCGTAAATTTGTATGTTAGGAACGTCCATTTCAACTGCAAGATCTTTTGTTCTCCATTCCCACTCAAGCATAAAAATAATATCTTTTATTTGCTGTCCAAGATCAAAAGATTGCTTACGTAAAGTAAGGTCCTCCTTATCAAGCGATGCAAGCATTAATAATTGTTTACATAAACTGGACATACGTCGGCTTTCTGATTCGATGATTTCTAGGTAATGTTCCTGCTCAGATTTCGTTAAATTATTTGTTTTCAATGTTTTAGAAAACCCTTGAATAGATGATAGGGGGGACTGAAACTCATGCGAAACATTCGAAACAAATTCTTGTCGCATCTGCTCTGAATTTTGTAATTTTTTGGCCATCTTACGAAAATTAGTCGCAAGTGTCCCAATCTCATCGCTGCGATTTTCTGGTAGTACTAAATCGTATTTACCATTTGCAATTTCTTTTGTCGCATGTGTAAATCTTTGAATAGGGCGAACGACAAAGCGCGTAGCTATCGCGATGCAAATTAGACTGATTACAATAATCAATCCTAATAAAACAGCATAGAAAATACGTAATTCTCCAAATTGCTGTTGAATATCCGGACGAATAAATAGCGCATAACCCTTACCATTGTTTTCGATAGGAATTCCAATACTATTTAAAAGTGTATTGTCAAAAAAGCCAGTAGCAAATAAACGATTAGGATACGTTGCAATCCCATTGTATATATTTCCTTTTAATACATGTTCAATTGTCTCTTCGCTAATATTCATTTTCTTGAAATTATCACCGTACCGCTTGCCTTGTTTTTTATCGTCTACTACGTAAACTTCAAAGCCAAGGTTAGAAATAGACTGTAAATAATCATCTTTATTTTGTTCTGTATTTTTCTCATATAAATATTTTACTTCTTGTGCATATTTTAAAATTTTCTCGCTGTTATATGGTTTTAAATAAACATGATAATATACATTTGTAAGTAAAAATGCCAATATACTACTAACGAGCATAATAAAAATGGATATGATAACGAATCTAGAATATAATGAGCGCATATTTTTTCACCTCTAATTTATCGTTCTATCTTTTGAAAATAAGACCTCCGTATCAAGATTTTGAGAAAACATAGAAGATAGGAGGGAGTTGACTGCTAGCATGTGTCTGAACAGTAGGGGATGAAGGAAAACTCCCACTGATGGAAGTTTCACTGTAAATAAAATGATGGCTACAAATGATGTAAGAGATTGGAAAATCCAACAAAGTGAAAAATGCAATAAGTATAAGTGCTCCTCCTTTCACTTTTGTAGAATAAGAAATGTTTATGAACAGAAGATGAACATGTTATTACAATTTCTAAGAAAATGAAAAGTGTGCTGCCAGTACAACTGACAGCACACTTTTCATTTCTTCTATAATTTTGTGATTACTTTTTTTCCATGATCGCGAAGTAGTTTTTTTCATTATCAGCAAAATTAAATACTCTGCCAGAAGGCATACTTACAATTTCTCCGACTGTGATTTTTTTATTCGAAAGGTCTGTATGTAATTTGTCGAGATTTTCTGAGAAAAACATTATCGAAGGTGTATTAAGATTTAATTCAGGTTGCATTTTGGCGATTAATTCCTTGTTATGGAGAATGATACTCGTTCCTGCTTCCTTTGTTGGAGCAATTTCAATCCATCTAAATCCTTGACCATTATCCTCTTCAGAAATTACACTAAATCCTACTTTTTCTGTCCAAAATTGCAATGCCTCATCTTGGTTATTTACATATAGCATAATTTGACCGACTTTATTAATCATTTGCTTCTCTCACTTTCTTCTAGTCCAGTTCGTATTGATTTTTTTAGGTATTAATATCATATAACTGTTTAATGATTATATCAAATGTAAGGCATAAACAACTATTTTCATGATTCAAGTCATAATCCCCTTGAAAATAAGCAAATAAAGTTAAGTAACTACAATTTTTAAAAGACAGTGGTTGAATCGTTAGCGTATTCGTTGCACTTTTTTTGTTATAAGAAGTTCTAATGTAATTTGGTGCCTCTGTTTATCTCTTAGGATTATTCGTGCTTAATTCTTTAGGGGAAATGACAAACGCATTGCATGGCCAGATGCTCTC
>NZ_JBALQK010000271.1:0-2567 GCF_036965845.1 Bacillus sp. JJ1127
ATACTATTTAAGTTGTTATTATAACGTATAAAAGTGTAGAGAACAAGTGTACGCAGGTAGATTCATAAAAAATTTGAAAAATGTATCGTACACGAATTTCGTTTTATAGAAGAAAACAACTCAAGTTTATCCATTGATAGCGAGAATTATACCATCATTGGATGAAAATGATAATCAGTTTAGGGGAAATAAAGTTTTATTTACTTTAAACTAGCTATTGTGGAATAAAAAAAGAAAGGTACGCCAAATTCAAAATAGAAGCATACCTTTCTTTTTATCTTAAGCAGATACAGATTTTTTCTTTAATTCAGCTGTTTCATTTTGAGGTGATAGTTGTTTTTTATAAGTTAAAAAGTAAGGTAAAGCAACAAACAGCATACCACCTACTAAATTCCCTAAGAAGACAACAATAAAATTAGGGAAGTATTCCATCCAAGTTAGATGACCAGCGAAGATAGCAGCTGGAATTACAAACATATTGGCAACAACGTGTTGAAATCCAATGGCAACAAAGGTCATGACAGGAAACCAAATGCCAATGATTTTTCCGCTAAACTCTTTACTTCCCATACTAAGCCAAACAGCTAAACAAACGAGCCAGTTACATCCAATAGCGGAGAAGAATGCTTGTACGGGTGTATCATGTAGTTTGGCTTGTGCGATAGACACGGTCTTTGCTAAAAATTGTCCTTCAGTTAATCCAACGACATGGCCAAAGAAATAAGCAACGAAAACCGCACCAATAAAATTACTAATTGTAATAATCAATAAGTTCTTTACTACTTTGGAGAAAGTAATCTTTTTTTGAAACCAAGCCATCGGTACGGTCATCATGTTACCAGTTAATAGTTCACCACCAGCAAGGATAACGAGTATAAGGCCAATAGGGAAAACAGCAGCGCCTAAAAAACTAGTAAGTGATCCAAAAGATTTTGGCATTGTTCCAATGACACGAATATCGAGTAAATATCCAAATGCTATGAAAGCGCCGCCAAAAAATCCGAGAATTAACATCGGTAGTAGTGGTAAAGATGCTTTCTTTTTACCTGAGTTGGCGGCCAACTCAGTAATTTCGTGTGGTGCATAGACAGACATAAAAAACCCCTCCATTTTATAATAATCTACATGGTTATTCATACACACTTATCTATTAATCATATGAATTTGTTCATATAGATTATACGTTATTATATAGAATAAGCAGCCTTTTAAGAAAAATATCATAAAAATATGGTATAAAATTTGTATGATATTGTCAATCGTTAGAAGGTATGTAAGAAAAGAGATTGAGAATTCTTTTTAGGTGTATGCATATACGGGCTATCAAACGAGTTTTTAAAATAGTAGGTAAGTATTTATAAAGGCTTCTATCATATATGTAAGATTGCCTATTAAAAAGTGAATTTTATTTCTATCAATAAAATAGTAAAAGAGTCTATTACGGAAACCCACGCATTGCTATAAAAAATACATACATTATAGAGTAAAGAGTTTAAAAAACTCTAAAATTATTATAAAAAGGAGAATATTAAATATGAGTGAACAATGTCCGATTAATGTACCATGTCCAGTGAAGGGACAAACTCAAACGCCATTAACCAATGCAGCAGCAGCACCAATTGTTACGCCAAACGCATTGATAAAAGTACCAGTTGTTTTAGCTGAGAGAACGCTTCAAATTGTTGTAGAATCGACTATTCCGTTAAATCCTCCAGCTTTCGAAATTAAACGTGTATTGAAAAATGTATTTTTAACACAATGTAAGTTAGTTCCTGCAGCTTTTACTTCAGTAGCAGGTACGAATTATCGCCGCGTTACAAGAGCAAAATTATTTGTATAAGGCTATATTCGTAAAAATATTGAATATGCATCTGATGAGTGTAATGGAACTCTAGTTGATCGTGTTGCTAATGTTAATTTTTCTGGGTTTGCCGATTTAACAGCAGGTGACTTTTTTACAGAGCTTCTAATCGCAGCTTCTTCAGAAGCTACTTCTCACTTTATTAATCCTAAGAATGGTGATTTTTCTCGATTAGATAAGTGATTTTTTTGGGAATTCGGTGTTTTATAACAAACAACCATTTTGTGAATTAATTAGTGCTAATTTCTTTGAACTTGATTTTTCACCATGCCCTACAAATTTAAATGAACCGTTTGATACACTACGTGAAAAAATTGTACTAGACCTTACTTTGCAAGTATTGCAAGTACAGCAAGTGCGAGCATAAAATAGAAAAAGACATCGTCTTTCATACAAAAGATGATGTCTTTTTTATTGTTATAAAACATATATAATGTTGAAAACGGTTGTGTATATGAAAAGAAATACATATGTTTTTTAATTCATCAGTTAGGGAGTGATTGATGATGAATAAGCCGTGGATTGATAATAAAATGGCGGAAAAATTTTTTTCTAAATATAAGGAGATTCAAGAATTGAAGAAAGAGGAGAATGAATTTCAGGAGTTGAAGAAAGAGGAGAATGAACTTCAAGAGCTAAAGAAAGAGGAAAATGAACTTCAAGAGCTGAAGAAAGAGGAAAATGAACTTCAGGAGTTGAAGAAAGA
>NZ_JBALQK010000271.1:2671-9624 GCF_036965845.1 Bacillus sp. JJ1127
AGAAAGAGGAGAATGAATTCCAAGAGTTGAGGAAAGAGGAGAATTCACATACTGAATTAAAAATAGGAAGTATAGTACATTCTATGGTAGTGAAAACTCCATTTTCTACTGTTGCTGAAGTGTCTAGTTTTTCAAACCCGCCTATAGTAAGTAATAAAGATGAAGAGGTATTTGTATTTCATAGCGAAACGAATAAAGTGTTTTATGAGTTAGATACAAAGTTGTTAGCTACAGTACATCATTATTATGAAGAGCCCTATTGTTGTTTAGTTTCTTCAAAGCTTTTTGAAAAGAGGGTACTTCTAGAGGGTCCTAGTCAGGAAGACGTTAGGTATATTGAAAATGATAGTATGGAACAGTCTTTGTGGGTTCCTATGCACAATTTGATATCAAAACAGAGAAAAGATAACAAATCCAGTGATTATATAACGACGAAATTACCAATAGAAATAGGAAAATACAAAACTGAGATTAGTTTGCAAGAAATAGTAATGTTTAAGGAAAAAGTCACAAGAATTAAAAGGGTTTCACAGGAGATTATTTTGACAGAAAGTAAAATCTTACTATCAGAAGCTATAAATGCAAAACAGAATCCGGTAACGGTTGAAAAAGGGATTTTACTTGTGAAAGGTTATGTTTTACAGCGTATTGAGTATACCGTAGAGAAAAATACGCCTCAGAAAAAAATGTACCATTTAATGCAAAATATGGTACTGGAGTTAATCGTTCAAGTATTACAGGAGCAAGATGTACAAGTGGAAATCATATAATCACTATTTACACAGTGTATATAAAACATTTTTCTTGACTTTTTATACAAAGGCGAGGAAAATGGTAAAAAAGAAAGGGGGGATGATGATGGAAGAGTACGTATTAGATCTTTATAATTTTTTATATACGACAGATTGGCAAGATATTGTTTCGTTTCTCGGGATATTATTTTGTATGAAAGTTGTCATTGTATATATAGAAGAGCAAGGTATGTTCTATTCTTTCTCATCCCCATCTGATTTACAACGGGAGCCGTTACTAAGCTATGCCAATATAAATTACGAAGAACTTCCGTTTGTTACATTCTTTATGATTCGTTTTATAACAGCGATTGTAAAGAAAAAAGAAGGCGAGGAAGAAGATTGTTATCCAACTTGTTATATAGCACATGTATTATAAGCTAAATACAAGGAGGAGATTTATATGTGGATTCGATTTTTTATGATTGGTTTCTTTTCATTAACAGCAATTTCATTAATGGGATATCAAGTGTCTGAAATTTTTCAAGCATATAGCGATCTGTTTTTTAACAAAAACTAATCGCGTTGCTATTTCAATAATAAAGCGATAAAATCCTTCTTAAGAAGTATAGTTAAGGAGGATTTTTTCTTTGCTTGACCTTACTGTGTCAAACTATTGTCACATTTTCACTGTGAATAATATGTTAAAATAGTGAGGTTAATTATACATATGTGGAAGAAGAAGGAGTGAACAATTTGGTGGATCATTCAACAAATCAGAAAAGCTATGCTCCTATTGTGATAACGCTTTCTGTAATTGTCAATGCGATTATTTTATTTTTGTTTTTTGGACCTGTTGGTTACAAAGGAGAAGTACATTTTGATGTAACAATTTTGCCGTTGTTAAATGCAATTTTTAATAGCTTTACATTTGTATTTTTAGTGGCAGCTTTGTTCTCTATTATTAAAAAAAATGTGAAAATGCACCGCGGTTTTATTCTTGCAGCATTTACAACAACATTGTTATTTTGTGTTTCATATTTAACGTATCATTACTTAGCGCCAGCAACGCATTTCGGTGGAGAAGGAATTATTAAATATGTGTACTTCTTTATTTTAATTACGCATATTTTTCTTGCGGCAATCATTGTACCGCTTGCGCTGTTCTCACTTGTATTTGGATTTACAAATCAATTAACACGTCATCGTAAAATTGTGCGATGGACGATGCCAATTTGGTTATACGTAAGTCTTTCTGGTGTTATTGTTTACTTAATGATCTCACCTTATTACCAATAAAAAATCTCAGCCTCTTTGGCTGAGATTTTTTATTGGAGCAAATATTTTGGAGAAATGAGAAAAGTATGGTATACAAAAATATAGTTGCTTTTAATAAAGAAGGGTGGTTGAGAGAATGCAAAATTTTGTATTTCGTAATCCGACAAAGCTTATTTTTGGAAAAGGACAATTAGAGCAGTTAAAAAATGAAATTCCACAGTTTGGTAAAAAGGTTCTTCTCGTATACGGAGGAGGAAGTATTAAACGAAATGGTATATATGAGAATGTAATTTCTATTCTAAAAGAAATGGATGCAGAAATGTTTGAATTAACAGGTGTGGAGCCGAATCCTCGTTTGTCAACTGTAAATAAAGGAATTAAAATGTGTAAAGAAAATAGAATTGAATTTATTTTAGCGGTTGGTGGGGGAAGTGTAATTGATTGTACAAAGGCAATTGCTGCGGGGAGTAAATATGACGGAGATGTATGGGATATTGTGACAAAGAAAGCGTTCGCTAGTGAAGCTTTACCGTTTGGTACAGTACTGACTCTTGCGGCGACAGGTTCTGAAATGAATGCGGGATCCGTGATTACGAATTGGGAGACAAATGAAAAGTATGGATGGGGAAGCCCTGTTACATTCCCGCAATTTTCTATTTTAGATCCAGTCCATACAACTTCTGTACCAAGGAATCAAACAATTTATGGCATGGTTGATATTATGTCGCATGTATTGGAACAATATTTTCATCAAGGTACAAATACAGAATTACAAGATCGTTATTGCGAGTCTATTTTAAAAACGGTCATTGAAACGGCTCCCAAACTTCTAAATGATTTGGAAAATTATGAGTATCGAGAAACGATTTTATATTGTGGAACGATGGCGTTAAACGGTATTTTAGCAATGGGTGTACGAGGAGATTGGGCAACGCACAATATTGAGCATGCTGTTTCGGCCGTGCATGACATACCACATGGCGGAGGTTTAGCAATTTTATTCCCAAATTGGATGAAACATGTTCTAGATGAAAATGTTGAGCGTTTTAAACAGTTTGCGGTGCGTGTCTTTCATGTAGAAGAGGAAGGGAAAACAGATAAGGAAATTGCCTTAGAAGGGATTGAAGCTTTACGTCAATTTTGGACGTCTATTGAAGCGCCGACTCGATTAGCTGATTATGGAATTGGAGAAGCTGAAGTCGATTTAATGGCAGATAAAGCGATGGTTTATGGTGAATTCGGTCATTTCAAAAAGTTAAATAAAGAAGACGTGGTAGCAATTTATAGAGCGTCACTATAAAGGATAAGATAATGTAAAACAGCCTTCTTGATATGCCTCAAGAAGGCTGTTTTGATTATTTTTAATCGATTTTGATTGTTTGTGATTAATTTTGAATGTTTTTGGTTGATTTTTGAATTCGTTTTTATTATACTGTAATCAAAGAAGAGGTGAATAATATGTTAACGCCTGAACGTCATCAGCTTATTTTAAAGCTTGTAAAGGAATGCAAAGTTGTGAAATTACAACAATTAGTTGAAAGAACGCAGAGTTCAGAATCAACAATTCGTCGTGATTTAGCACAACTAGAAAAGCAGCGTCTATTAAAAAGAGTGCATGGTGGAGCTGCGATATTAACCGGAAAAGGTCAAGAGCCGACAATGGTTGAAAAATCATCCAAAAACATTCAAATAAAGCAACAAATTGCAAGTTATGCTGCATCATTTGTTGAGCAAGGAGATTGTATTTATTTAGATGCGGGGAGTACAACGTTTGAAATGATTCCGTATTTAACAAATAAAGACGTTACAGTTGTTACAAATGGACTTATGCATATTGAAGCATTAGTTGAAAATAATATTCGGGCTTATTTGCTTGGTGGAATGATGAAGAGCCGAACGAAAGCTTTAATTGGTGCCATGGCACAGGAAAGTATACAGAAATATCGTTTTGATAAGTGTTTCTTAGGAGCAAATGGTGTACATGAACAACTTGGATATACAACGCCGGATCCGGAGGAAGCATTGCTGAAAAAAATGGCATTAACATTAGCAAATGAAGGTTACTTTTTAATAGATGAAAGTAAATTTTCAGAAGTTGCATTTGCGAAAATCGCGAATATCGAAGAGGCAAGGATTATTACAAATGTATTAGAAGAAGAGTTAGAAGAATATAAAAGAAAAACAAATGTAATTGAGGTTGATAAACAATGATTTATACAGTTACTTTAAATCCATCTATTGATTATGTTATCCGAGTGAATCCTTTCACGTTAGGGACAGTGAATCGGGCGGAGAAAGATATGAAATTCCCTGGAGGGAAAGGGATTAATGTTTCTCGCGTGCTTCATCGCCTTGGTGTTCAGAATACAGCTCTTGGTTTTACGGGAGGGTTTACAGGACAATTTATTAAGGAAGCTTTGCAAAGGGAAAGTGTTACAACTGATTTCGTTCAAGTAGATGGGGATTCACGAATTAACGTGAAAATAAAAGGACAGGAAGAAACAGAATTAAATGGACAAGGTCCGATTATTACCGATGAACAGTTTGACCAGCTAATGAAGAAAATTGAGAGTATGCAGGCCGGAGATTGTGTTGTATTAGCTGGTAGTATACCTTCTTCTGTTCCGAAAACATTCTATGAGACAATAGCTGCTTATGGAGTAGAGCATCGTATTCAAGTAGTTGTTGACGCGAGTGGTAGTGCCCTAGAACATGTAATTAAAAATAAACCGTTCTTAATAAAACCAAATCATCATGAACTTGGAGAACTATTCGGAGAAAAGCTTTCAACAGTGGAAGAAATTCTTCCATATGGCAAAAAATTAATTGAGCAAGGTGTACAGAATGTAATTGTTTCTATGGCAGGTGATGGTGCTTTATTATTCACAAGTGAGGGAGTATATGAAGCGACTGTTCCAAAGGGAAAAGTCATTAATTCTGTTGGAGCAGGAGATTCTCTTGTTGCAGGATTTGTAGGGATGTATGAAAAAACAAAAGATGTGATAGAAGCATTTCGTTACGGTGTTGCAACAGGGAGTGCAACAGCATTTTCTGCAGATTTGTGTACAAAAGATAAAGTGGAAGAATTATTATCCCAAGTAATCATTACAAAGCGGTAGGGGGAACAGCATATGAAAATTACAGAGATTTTAAAAAGGGATACAATCATCATGGATTTGACAGCTTCAGTTAAAGAAGCTGTCATCGATGAATTAGTGGAGAAATTAGAGAAGGCAGGAAGGTTAAATAGTAGATCAGAATTTAAAGATGCTATTTTACAGCGTGAAATGCAAAGTACAACTGGAATTGGGGAAGGGATTGCTATCCCACATGCCAAAACAAAAGCGGTCAAACAACCTGCTATTTGTTTTGGTCGAAGTGTAAGCGGTATCAATTATGAATCACTTGATGGACAACCTGCGCATTTATTCTTTATGATTGCTGCTAGTGAAGGGGCAAATCATATGCACTTAGAAACTTTATCCCGTTTATCTACGTTACTAATGGATGAGAAGTTTCGGAAACAACTTTTAGAAGCTACAAGTAAAGAAGCAATCCTTCGTTTGTTTGATGAAAAAGAGAATGAACAAGAAGTGCAAAATGAGACAGTAAAGCCTGAGGGAAATGAACCATACGTGTTAGCTGTCACAGCGTGTCCGACTGGTATCGCTCACACATATATGGCTGCAGATAGCTTAAAAGCAAAAGCAGCAGAATTAGGAGTTGCGATTAAGGTAGAAACAAATGGGTCAACTGGTGTGAAAAATGGATTAACAAAAGAGGATATTGAGCGTGCAACAGCAGTTATTGTTGCGGCGGATAAACAAGTAGAGATGAATCGTTTTGCTGGAAAGCATGTCATTCAAGTGCCAGTTGCAGATGGTATTCGAAAATCAGAACAGCTCATTCAGCGTGCTGTAAGTCAAGATGCTCCGGTTTTTAAAGGGATAAAAGAAAGTGGAATGGCAGAGGTGACTGAAAAAGAAAAAGGATTTGGTATATACAAGCATTTAATGAATGGTGTAAGTAATATGTTACCGTTCGTAGTTGGAGGTGGGATTTTAATTGCGCTTGCGTTTTTCTTTGGTGGAATTAAAGCGGAAGGACCAATTGCGGAAGTTTTGATGAGCATTGGTGGAGGAAAAACAGGAGCGTTTGCATTCCTTGTTCCAATACTAGCAGGATTTATTGCTAGTTCTATCGCAGATCGCCCAGGATTTATGCCAGGTATTATCGGTGGTTTTTTAGCAGCGCAAGCAAATGCAGGCTTTTTAGGTGGATTAATTGCTGGTTTCTTAGCAGGATATGTTGTTCTTGGTTTAAAGAAACTATTTGCAAATTTACCAGTACAGTTAGAGGGAATTAAACCTGTTTTATTATATCCGGTATTTGGATTATTAATTACAGGTATACTCATGTTAAAAATTGTGAATCCACCTGTAGTTGCTTTAAACGAAGCATTAACGGGTTGGTTAAATGGTTTAGGCGGTACAAATGCGATATTGTTAGGACTTATTTTAGGTGGCATGATGGCTGTTGACATGGGTGGTCCGATTAATAAAGCAGCATTTACATTTGGTATTGCCGCAATTGAGGCTGGAAACTTTGGTGTGCATTCAGCTGTTATGGCGGGTGGAATGGTACCGCCGCTTGCGCTTGCATTTGCAACTACATTCTTTAAAACGAAATTCACAGAAGCAGAGCGTAAGTCGGGTTTGACAAACTATATTATGGGAGCATCATTTATTACAGAAGGAGCAATACCATTTGCAGCAGCGGATCCAATCCGTGTGATTGTAAGTTGTGTTGTTGGATCGGGTCTTGCTGGTGCGTTATCGATGTTATTTGGAATTACATTACCAGCTCCTCATGGTGGGTTGTTTGTCATTATGTTAGTAAATAAACCGATGTTATATATTCTTTCTATATTAATAGGATCTATTG
>NZ_JBALQK010000271.1:9711-10010 GCF_036965845.1 Bacillus sp. JJ1127
TGGAAAAAGAAAATTCAATAAGAAATCGAAAAGGACAGCTGTTTAGTAGGACAGCTGTCCTTTTCGGTTTCAAATGAATATATAATGTCTTAAATAAGACATGGTGCGGTTAAAAATCGTAATGTTCCCATGTGTATTGTAACAGAGAAGTAACACTATTATTTTTCATGTAAAATAATATTTATTCAATAAGGAGAAAGTTTCTAGTAAAACTCATACAAATACAGATAGAAATCTATTTTTTACATTCAATTTTATATTACAAACTATTAATAATTTATTACGAATGGTTTGTAATT
>NZ_JBALQK010000272.1:0-1755 GCF_036965845.1 Bacillus sp. JJ1127
GCCCTGACCGCTTCTATACATGGCCCGTCCATCTAAAAAGAAAGGGGTTTTTATGTCGGTTTTTCAACTTGTATTTATATAAATATATCATCATGGGGGTGTTTTTTATTCAGTACGCATTTTCACATATACGACTTCGCAGTTTTTTTGCATGGATGATTTTAGGTATGTTTGTAACGGTGATACCGCTAGTCTTTGCAGGGGCTCCAAACAGTGTCATGGATGTAGTATTGCAAATTTCGGTATTTTTTGTATTTCCACTACTATGGTTATATGTAAAAACACGAAAAAACAATATAATATTTACTAGTTTCTTTGATAAGCCATCAAATTTAAATTGGAAGCTGATTGTAATCGCAACGGCAATGGGAATGGTTTTTTCATTTGGTGTATCTCATATTCAATTTTACATATTAGCACATCTTTTTCCTGATTTCTTAGTTGGTGTGTTGAATGATAATAGTGTAATTGATATGAGCAGCATGAATACAAAGATATTCAGTTTCATTTCAGCATGTATTTTGGCACCAATTATGGAAGAAGTCATATTTCGCGGCTTTTTCTTACAGCGTATGGCGTTTAAGTGGGGAATAAAACGAGCTGTAATTGTGTCATCTCTCATTTTTGGTTTAGGGCATTTTGATGTTGTTGGTGCTTTTCTATTCGGTGTTGTGATGTGTCTCCTTTATTTAAAAACGAAAAATATATGGACGAATATTGCTGTGCACGCTTTAAATAATTGTATTGCAACTAGCATTCAATTAATGGGTGGAGAAGGAACAGGCGATGCAATTTCAATTGCTGAATTACAAGCGCAAAGCAGTTTATGGATTGGGCTTGTTGTGATTCTTATTAGTTTACTATGGTTGGTACCTTTTATTCGAAAAAATTGGCGAACTGTAAAAGAGGTGGGAGTACCCCCCCTTCGTTTTATTCATGAAGATAAGGTAGCAATATCATTACCGCAAAAGGAAACATATAGTCAAGTCATTTTAACTGATCGACTTATGGCTGTAGAATTACCAGATGAGGCTGTGAATCAGTTGAAATTAGAAGAAAATGATTATGTAACGGTTTCGATAGAAACTGATCAAATTATTATAAAAAAGGCAAAATGATAGTAAGTCCATAAGAAATAAAAGAACAGCTCTCCGGTAGTAATAAGGAGAGCTGTTCTTTTAATGAATAACAATTTCTACATGAAAGTTGTTTCCGTTTTTTACATATTTAATATCTGTAACAGTACGAACAGCTTTTAAAATTTCCACCTTTTCCCCGATTCGAGGGATGGTGGGAACATTGTCCCAAATACCAAGTAAATCATCTTCTTGAGCCGTTTTTTCGTAAAACCAGATTTTCAATGTAATACCCCTTTCTCGAACTTTTGTATTTTAATACATAATAAAACATTTTTATTCTTTTTGTAAGGGGTTTTTACGGTTATTTTGAATAAAAATTAATTTTTATTCTTCTGGGAAAATATGCTCAATATCAGGAGTAAGGGATACTTCCGATAAAACAATATGGGAAACAGTTGTTGCATAGGAAGAAACATCATTAATAAATTCTTCAAGTTCGACTAATGAAGGAACAGAAATTTTAACGATATAACATAAGCTTCCTGTTACACGATAACAAAAACTTGCAGATGGATAGGATTGAATGAATTGCTGCATACGTGTTGTATCGCCGTTCTTTAAGGTGATCTCCAAAATGCAGTCTAAAACAAGACCTGCCTATTTATAATCAATATCA
>NZ_JBALQK010000273.1:0-286 GCF_036965845.1 Bacillus sp. JJ1127
TTTAATTGATGTATATGTATTATCTTAAAAAATAGTTTAAATGAATTGAATGAAACAGTATGCAAAGTCAAAACAGCTTGGAAAGTTCCCAAGCTGTTTTTGTTTAGTTCGCTATGGAGATATAAGGATTCACTAAATATAACATACCAGTTCCATCATATTCCTCTGTAGCAAAGTATGAGAATGTACAGAAACCTGTAACTGCAAAAACTATAACAAGAAAAAATGTAAAGAAGTATTTTAGCATGTATGGTCCCCTCATCCAAAAGTATATATATCCATTTTG
>NZ_JBALQK010000273.1:429-1385 GCF_036965845.1 Bacillus sp. JJ1127
TGTCGATTTTTCAATTTGTGCTTATATAGGTACAAAAAATATACTAGTATGTATTTTCCAAATGTTTCCGTTTCAAAAATGAGAAGTCAGACATGCCTTATATGTTGTAATAGCATGATTGTTGGTAATGGATTTTGTATTTTTTGTAAATGTCATATTGTGATGAACGTGTGTATATTCCCAGTCTTGTTCATTAAAATGTACTTTACGCGGGGGAAGAAGCGGAACGACATCAAATAAATTAACGAAGCGAAAGCTACTGGCTACTTGGAGTTTATAGTAGTTTCGAAAAGCGATATCTCCAACCTTTGGAGAAGCGAAGCTATAGAGACCGTATTGTGCAAACGCAGTGTTAACGCGTGCATCTAATATGTGCAGTGTAGCAAGTGCCCCGCCTAAACTATGCCCTGTAGCAAGAAGCTTTTTATGAGATGGTAAAGAGACAAGTATATCCATAATTGTATCGCGGCAAGACTCATAGATAGAGAGAAAGCCGTTATGAACGTTCCCGCTATTTAAGGCGTATGGATACGGTTTTTGGTTTACAAGTGAATCGATAATCCAATCTGGATCTGTTTGTGTTCCGCGAAAGGCGACAATGATGGTATCGTCAGATTCTAAGATGAAGCCAAACCATTCTGTTGTTTGAATCGCTTTTCCTTGAAAGCCTTGTACATATTGAAACCCATCAGGTATTTGGAAAACTCCATTTTGTTTATATTGTTCATATGTTAACTCGCAGCAAGAAGCTAACAATATGGCAGTATCTTTGTCAAAGGACAAAGGAGCACGCATCTAGGAAGCCCTCCTCAAGAAAAAAGTATAGTTCAATATATGAGTTAAAGGGGGGAATCATTCTTTGAGGAGCTGTAAAACAAAGTAAGATAAATGGAGTATTATATAATTCAGAACGGTATGTACAGTTTTAAAATAGAAAAAGATAAAGTGAAACTTTA
>NZ_JBALQK010000274.1:0-12653 GCF_036965845.1 Bacillus sp. JJ1127
TATATGCACAGTACACAAAACATGTTAATATCAGATTTCATATAACTAACAATAACTATCGGATACTCATTAAAAAGACAGTATTTATGTAGAACTTTATCTGAATTTATGTTTTCAACATATGATATACCTAAAATATGATGCTATTATCATCTCTATTACACATATACAACCTACATGTACGCACTAGATATAAGACTTATATAAAAACACCTATAGATTAGGGTTTTATGTACTTTCACATTAATTTCATGTCAATATAATATCATCACAAATCCTTATACGTCTTACTTATAAGTCTTATATATACACATTATAAATAAGTCTATAAAAAAAGAGTAATACTTAATAAAGTATTACTCTTTTAACTATAAAGTTTTATATAAAACACTTAGTTTATTGAAAAGAACTTCATAAACCTGTTTCTTATTTACCAACTCATTTCTCTCTCTGTTGTCAACAGAAAGGAAAGGGGATGTTAATGTCATATTATATTTAGTTATCTCTTTTATTAATTCCGTAGTTATTTCTGATATTTGCATGAATAACACATAAAATTGTGATTCACTTTCATTCAATTGGTTAGTTTTATAGTTAAGTTCTACAAACTTGTCAGTATAACTTGTCAATTTCATATCAATATAATCGCTATAACTAACATGTGAAGTCATTATGCTATTAAACTCAGCCACACTAATTAATCTCTTTGTTAGACATAGGTTTACTAAATAAATCCTGTATAATGCTTTAAATGAAATAAAATATTTAGCTCTTTTTTTTATTAATTGGATGTATTCACCGTATTTGTTGATTAAATACCTTAATTGATTAGATTTTATCCTCAAAATTCTACTGACTTGTGCGGTATTATACGTTTTATAAGGATCTAGAGCTGCAAACTTTGTTGGAATAATCTCATGTTCGTTACTTAATGTGTTGGTTACTTTATTATAAAGAAAGTCCGTTTCGAATTCACTTTGTATTATCTTTGTTATTAACCCATATTCTGTGTTCCAATTCCGCATTTTTTCACCCCTTAAATCAAATTGTAACATGCAAAATATGAAATATACACAATTTTCATTTACTTTATTATGTTTATTTACTTATTTCTTTTATGATGTAAATTTTCCTTCTGATTAACAAATACCTCTACAGAATTAAATGCAAGTCTGTTTAATACTTAGTTTCATCTATGCAAAAGTATATTCACTGTACATTTTATCTATTTTTGATACTCTAAACATATATGACGGAATACATATGACGAACCCTTTTTTCATCATTAGAGTTCGTCATATGTCCTCTTATTTATGTCGAAGTATATATGACGAACTCTAATAGTAAATTTTTACTTGATACCATTGAATTTTATTACACACACTTGACGAAGTATTATGTGTTTTTAAATCGAGAGTTCATGAGGGATAATGGGTTACTTTTTTGCAACTTTCAGTTAAAATATACTTTAATTATTTTTATGTTCTGAAATGCTTTATTTATCCAATACTTCTTGGTTTATTTCATGACAATTGTAATCGATTTTATTCAAGTTTCCGTATATTATTTCCATATCAAGGGAGTGTTTGAAATTGAAAAAATCATTTGATCATGCCGTTAAATATATCGTCGGGGAAAATGATCGTGGAGTTTATTTTAATCGTTCTGATATCTTTACAGTTTTATTCTTATATGAACAGCGAACAGTATCTCAAATTCAATTACGTAAATTTTATGAATTGATAAGTGGTGAGCCTATAAGTCGAACTACATTTTCATCAAAGTTAACTAAGTGGACAAAAATGAAATTAATAAAAAAAGAAAATATAAGTGTGAGAAAAAAGCGAGGCTTTACACTGGATTTCGTTTCTATCTCTTCGAAAGGAGCTGAAATATTATATCGGCTAAAATTAATTTCTGATTGTAGTACCTCATTTGTTACTAAAAGGCAATATGAACACAATATAGCAATTACGCAATTTGTATTAAATCTACTTGAAGCAGAATCAAACAATGAACATACCGGTGCAATTGTAGGCGGTAATGGCGATTATCTCTTTCCATTAAACCAAATTGTGAAGCAAAACTTACATTTGCCCAACCTGATGTATTCCGATTCAAAAGATGTTTACTTTTTATACGAAGATGAAGAATACCGTGAAATGTTTCAGCCAGAACTTCAACTCGTTTCCTTCCAACCAGATTTACCTCAACTCGTATATTCATTTCGTCCATCTAAGGAGCTTTATCCTGACTCAAAAGGAAACCCATTAATAATCCCGGATTGGGTTATTACTTGTAACGATTCTATTATCAATATTGAAGTTGATACAGGTTCGGAAAACATTCCGTTTTTAGAAAATAAATTAAAAAAATATCTCGATATTGCTGCTGCAAACCCATCTAAGCGGTATTACGTTTTATTTTCTGTTATTGATGATTCCTACCATACCATTTCTACTTATAAAAAACGGACTACACGTGTTACAAATTTAAAAAGAGCTTTTGGCAATATTCCACGTTTAAGTGTAGTGAACAACCTAAATGTTTACGTGTGTAATATGGGTAGTTCGGCACTTGTAGTAAATAATATTCTTAAAGAAAATCGCGAAATTAATAGTCCAAACAAAGATCATCTACTCAAAAAAGTCACTGAACGTTTAAATATTAACTCCTCTTTCTCTTATTCAACAGAGTGGATATCTAATAAAAATGAAATTCAAGCGAAAGGGATTCAGCATTCGAAACTGCTTGAGCTAACAGATGACATTTTGGTATTACGAAAAAAATCACCTGCTGAAGAAAAAAATTCTTTAGATTACTTAGAAATAGTTTGTATATTAACAATACTTAAGGTAGGGGAGGTTAACACACACTTTAAATTACAACAATTATCAGGATTGTTGGCCATGCAAAATCAACACCGAACACTAAACCCAATTAAGATTCTGGGGATATATGAAGCGGATGAATTAGAGCATGGACAGCAGGCCATTTTTACTGACTTGTATCACAATTCCATAGCACCAGAGAATATTTTATTGGCTACTTCTGCTGAATTGCTAAATTTCACCGCTGCTTTTTATTCGTTAAAGGAGAGGGTGAAACAAGAATTTGGAGAATGCAGTTCAAAAGAATACTGAACTCAATACAACACCAGGTAATGGAGAGAATCCAAAAACAGAAAAGAGCGAAAGAAAATCCTATACTGTCACAATTGACCTTACAAAAAGCTGGAAATATCGTTTAGCAGCTCGCTCATCATACTACGTTATTACATTACTACTGCTAATCGCATGGTATTTTGCATTTAGAGGAATATATAAGTACGCTTCTTTTTGGGCAATTCAAATGGGAGCTCCATTACCTACCTTAAGTATCTTTGGTAATCCGTTCGTTACTCATTATTACATTGAAACTTTTTTTAGCTTTTGGATATTAATTTATACTTGGCAGCTTTCAACTAAGGTTAAGACTTATCAGGAGATAAAACGTAGATGGTTTATTTTCTCGATAATGTTAATTGGTATAGTTGCCCAATACTTATGGGCGTTTAGTGTTCCATTAGCTAAGATATTTATTCCATTCTTACATTCGAAAGCTGGAGAAGTTTCACTAAATGACAAAGGATTAGAGGATACTATACTTTCAAATTTTAGTAATATCATGCACCTTGTATTTGCTATACCTGTAATTACTATTATTCTCGTACTCTTATGGCTCTTTAAGATTTTTTATGAACATAAAAAAGAGCTTTTAGATGAATTCGGAAAATGGGAATACGTGTTTAAAATACCTGGTTGGATGCTTTCCTTTTTGAATGATGATCGTCAACGAAAACTTGCTGCTTCATTACACAGATTTTTCACTGAAAAAAAACCTTCAAAATTACCAGAACCCGATATCTTTCTTGGTCCTAACAGCGCTACACGGGAAATGGCAGTAATACAAGGCAAGTCTTTAACACTTAATATAATGATCATCGGTAACATTGGTACAGGTAAATCAGCTGCACTAGGTTTACCAATAGCTAATCAGATCCTTGATTACATGGCTTCAATGATAAATAACTTTAAAACCTTATATGCAAGAAAAGATTATCATTCAGAGGATGTAAAAGGAACACAGGTAAATGGTCTTACTGTTATTGAACCATCTAATGACTTCTGTGAAAAAGTATATAAATTGGTATTAGCACACAAAATTCCTGAAAGTGTAATTTTCTATTTAGATCCAACAAATCCTGATACCCCTTCAATTAATTTTGTACGTGGTCCAGTTGATAAGGTTGCTGAGATGCTATGTTCAGTATTAACGGGTCTCTCTGATAATGGAGCAGGAAATCCGTTCTTCGTACAATCTGAACGTTCTCACCTTAAACAACATATATATTTGTTAAAACTTCATGACCCTCGGTTTGAAGCTAGATTTGAGCATTTAATTGACATGTATAATGATGCTAACCTTGTTTTTGAAATGCACTTAAAATTAAAAGACCGTCTTCCTAATGACATTGAAGCAATTACTGACAGGGATGAACGAAATCACTGGCGCATTGTAAAACAAGTAGATGAATGGTTTGATTTAAACTATGTACCCGAAATTTCTGGAGGACGTGGTGGGGGAGAAGTAGTTTATCATACTGAAGGCAAATACTATGGTCAACCAAAAATAATAGATAAGCAAGAAACTTTTGTTCGCGGATTACGAAATACTTTGAATGATATATCCGCTCAACCGCTGCTTCGTCGTGTATTATGTGGGCCATCTAATTTTGACTTTCAAAAACATTTGGAATTTGGAGGTATCCTTTTAATCAATACAGCAAAGGGGGAACTTTCTGATCTATCTGATGTATTTGGTAAGTTATGTTTATATGCCGTGCAAAATGCAGTTTTCCGCCGTAAACCTAACGTATCTCCTTACCATCCCGTTTTGGTCGATGAGTTTGCTGATTACATTTATAAAGCATTTAAAAGTTTTCCTGCACAATCACGTAAATATAAAGCACCTCTTATTGTTATTGCACAAACAATTAGTCAATTAGCAATTGAACATGGCCCGAGATTTATGGATATTCTATTAGGTACATTTCGTAACAAACTTGTATATGGCGATGTTACTAATGAAGACGCTAAATTGTTTAGCAAACTTATGGGTACGAAAACTATTTATGAAGCGCGTGAAGGCGATCAAGAAATTGATATGGTCACAGCTGAAACGAAAACACAAAGTACACGTAGAACTTCCTACTCTTATTCGAAAACAGAGGTACCCATTCTTTCTGAAAATGATATATTGATTCAAAAAGCATTTCAGTGCGCTGCTAAAATTGTAAAAGATAACGCTCCTCAAGGAGGAATACAAGTAAACGCAAACTTTGTTCCTGCTACAGAGTTTAAAACAGCTAAAATTCAAGTTGATGCAGAAGCAGCTGCTTATTGGTTAAAGATTCGAGAAGAGTCGTTGAATGCAGAAATTAAATATAATGACTATGTTACAGATACAGATGTTGATAGTGAAGAAAATGTAATTGAGGAATTAAGCACACCTGTAACTGCTCCTACTGCTATAGAAAGTTGGTTACAGACGTTAAATCCTGATACTTACGATTATTATAGTAACGAGGATGAAAATAACAGTGAAGTTGAGGTAACGAATAATCAACCTGTGCAAAATAACTCAAGAAAATCTGCCCCAAAACATGAAAAAGATGACACTACAGTATCAATTCCTGCTAACAATACGACCGAACAAGTAAAAATTAATGCAGTGGTGAATACTCAAAAAGAGAGTGTATCAGCTGCAGGAACACATAGAGAGCCTATTGATTTCAACAACAATGCACCAGTTATTACTGAAACTCAAATAGAAGTGCAAAGGACAAAACATACACCACAGTATAGAGAGCCAGCTTATACATCTACTGTCACTCATAATCAGCAGGAACAGGACATTCAACGAACTGCAGAAATCAACGGTAAAAATACAACTTCTAACCTAACAATGCAATGGTTACAACAACAAATGGCCGCTACTGTTTCTCAAGATGATGAAAATACATTATCTTCAGATAGAACAGAAGAGGGTTCTCGACTTCACAATCGAAAAGTGGCTGAGGTAACTCCAGAGAGTGCAGCAATTAAGGATAAACTCAGTCAATATATCGAAGGTGACATTGATCAGGATTGATACGCTATGTACTATTAAAATATAAAAGTGAATTTTTCTTCTGACTAAAAGGTGTGAATTGTAATTTCACACCTTTTTTTAATTTGCATATTTCCAAAAGGAAGCTTTTTATAAAGCAACAATTGTGGCTTTAAAACAAAGTTTGATAATTTATAAAAAAGTCTGATCGTTTAAAATAAAGTTTGATAATATGTAAAAAAGTTTGATAAAAATCCTGTATTGATGTGCAGGATTTTTTCTTATTCAGCAATCGAGCACGATTGTTGAATAACATTGGTAGAAATGATCAAACTTTTTATAAAAACCAAGCTTAAACCTGCTGGAGAAGACTCCATTTTGATCAACCTTTAAAGCTACAATAGTTAAGGACTTTTGAGATAGCTTCTATTGTTTTGTTCTAAGGGTAGCGACTTCTAAAAATTTCTAGTTTATTGAAATTTTCATTCTACTACTAAAGTTGTAAAAAATCTAGTCAATATGTAGCAAGTATCATTAATTGAAAAAATGTAAAATAAATTTAAGAATCAAAATGTTGAAGGGAGAGAGAAACCAATTGGATAGGGAAAATAATAAAAAACTTGTAATAATCACAGGGGTAACTCAAGGATTAGGTCGTTCATTAATTGACCGTTTTTCTGAACTAGGTTGGTTGATTGTTGGATGTGGTCGTTCCAAAAATAAGATAGAACAAATCAAGAGCCATTTTGACAACAAACATGATTTTCAATCCATTGATGTTTCGGACGATACGGCTGTTAAAGCTTGGGGAGAATATATTCTTCAGCGATACGGTGCACCGGATTTACTTATTAATAATGCCTCTATTGTAAATAAAAATGCAACGCTTTGGACTATTTCTTCAGAAGAATTTGCAAATGTTATGAATATCAATGTGAATGGTGTAGTCAATGTGATAAGGGCATTTGTACCGGCTATGATGCATAATAAACGAGGGGGCATAATCAATTTTAGTTCAAGTTGGGGACGGTCCGGTGAGGCAGAACTTGCACCGTATTGCGCGTCCAAGTTTGCTATAGAGGGTTTGACCCAATCAATGGCATTAGAATTGCCGAAAGAACTGGCAGTAGTTGCACTAGATCCAGGCGGAGGCATTCATACTTCGATGTTACAGTCATGTGCACCAGAGTATGTATCGAGTTCTCCAACAGCTGAAGCTTGGTCACATGTTGCTGTACCGTATATGCTAAGTATAACATCTAAAGACAATGGAAAATCACTTACTTGTCCCATGGTTTCCTAAAGGATTATATCTTTTAGAAGAAGACGTTCCTGCCTGCAACTGTTTTAACTGGACACGAGTACGTATTCTTGAAGAAATAAAACAAACCGGAAAGAGCCAAGCGGTACAAGAGATATCAATGCATATTAAAGCAAACCGTTGTGGATGCGAAGTAAATAATCCTCAAGGTTCTTGTTGTTTAGGAAACGTATCTACGTTTATAAAGCAAGTTGAAAAATAATATTATAAACTTCCGCTTACATCAATTATGTGAATGAAGCAAAAAAATAGCTAGAGCTTATAGTAGTAATCAACCTCAACTCTAGCTATTTTTGTTTATCATATCTGGCGATTCATCCTCCACCTCAAGCGAAGTTTACCTTTGAAATAAAGTCGTACTGTTTATAAAAAAGATGTACCGTTTTAAAGAAAGTTATACCGTTTGCAAAAAAAAAGTGACAACGTTTTATTCCTTTTCGATTAAAGAATTCTAAGTGAGTTTTAATCAAACTTTTTTATAAAAAATAAATCCTTCACAAAATTATACCCACCTATTTTGAACAATCTTTTTTCAAAATGGGTGGGTTTTTTCCATTGTAAAATCAACATTTGTGGCACAATTTTAATTGAACTTCATTCCAAACCAACAATTGAGATGGTTGCACGATGTTTTTTAATATAAAACATAATATTCAGTTTTTATTTGAATTTAAAAATAAAAAGGCTCTAGCAAAATGTGCTAGAGCGAAGAAAATGTTAACGAAGGAATGACTTCTTTAGATAATTAGATTTTAACACAATTACAATTTAAAATAAATATATATAGATAGATTTAATGGATGTACAACAAATAAACTTGTATAAAGGCACAGACCAATTGTTACACATATTGGTGGCTGCATTGTAACATAGATGATAAGGAATTTATATGCAGTGATACTTTGCATACTCTCTATATCTTATTTTGAGATAATTTGGTCATGGTAAAAAGGAGAAGGGGGAGTAGTAATGAAAAATCATATAAAAGCTAATGGGAGGTTACTTCAATCGAATAAGAAGTGGTCCCATCTTAAACAAAAACAGCGTGAGGATATTTCGAATTGGCTGAGGGAGGCATATATAACTAAGGTGGCAACCTATAATCGAAGGCTAAAACCAGCAGAACATGAGGATGTTTTAGAACAAGTACTAGCAAAAATTCACGAGCGTGAAATATGGATTCCTGAATATGAAGTAGTGAGGTATTATAAAGGGAAAATAAATAAATGGTATAACAAGATACAACCAAATGAATTGGATGAGTAAAAAAACAATTGGATTATTCCCAATTGTTTTTTTATAAACTGATGCTCCATACTTTCTATTCGAATTGTCTTTTTTCTAGTCGTTCAATAGCCTCGCGTTTCTTCTCATTGTTTATATTTGTATAAATACTAGTAACCTCAACAGAAGTATGACCAAGTTGATCCCGAAGCAATACCAGGTCCTTGTTTTCCTTATAGTGATTCGTAGCGTATGTGTGACGTAATTTGTGTGGGCTGCGTTTTTCATCAAATGCACTTGTATACTTTTCCACTAAGTTCTGTATAGCACGTACGGAAAGTTGCGTGTATTTTCCCTGGTACCTTGTTACAAATAAAATATCTTCTTCAGGCGGACACTGATATTTCTCATGTCGTACTCTTATATACTCTTGTACATCATCCAAACTTGTTTGAGTTGCAAGTACAGAGGACTTTTTATTCCCTTTACGAGTCACCTTAATCGTTCTCTGACGAAAGTTTATGTTAGATAGGGAAAGACTAGCTAATTCGGATACGCGAAGTCCTGTGCCTAAAATAAGGCTTATTAGAGCAATATCACGCTCTTTATCTCGTAAAAAATAATTATACTTACGTGTAGAGGTTTCCTTTAGGAGAATTTCATAGTCATTTGCTAAAAATCTCAGAAATGTAACATCCTCATTGTCATTAAATATCATGTTAGCTACATCATCGGCTCTTGCTGCAGCATCCACTTTTTCTTTATGTAATTCTATTTTGTCCATAACATTACGTGTAAGATAGCTTTTTCCATATTCATCTTCTGTATTTTGTGATAAGTATTTAAAAAGCGATTTCAAAGCCGAAAACGTTCTATTTATTGCTCTTGTTTCAATTTCCTCACCTTTAAGATACATATGGAAGCGATTCACTTCATTTAAGGGCAGCGTCTCTAAGGATTCGATGGGGATATCACATATATTAGTCACAACGGTTCCATTTGCAACTGCTAATCGTTTTTGAATCATCCATTTAAAGAACTTTTCATATTCTGTAATATATCCGTATAGAGTAGCAGGGGAGAGGATCGTCTTCATTTCTAAATATTCAATTACATACCAGGGCATGTTATTCTTATGTTTTTCAATCAGCGCTTTAAAGCGTTCTTTTTCTCTATTACTCATGTTGTACACCTCGAATCTTTTAGTTAATAGTAGAGTATTGCTACAGAGATAGAAAAATACCTTTTTATTTAGGTCTATTAAGTTATCAGTAGATACTAAACAACAAAGTAAAGTTTTATAACTTATTTATAAAAATAAGAGAGAGGCATCAAAAATTAATTTGATACCTCTAATATACTTAATTTTATCATATTCGACAATGTTCGCGTTAAATACACTTTTAACGAATAGTTATACTAAGTAGATTTAATGTGAATTTAGTTATATCGATTTTTCTATAGTAAATTTATTATGCAAAAAGTTTTCAAGTTTATTAAAGTCGGTTGAAGAGTAGAGAAGGCTCATGCCATCTATGAATTCAATTTCTACCTGTATACCTCCTTCATTAGGAACACAAAGGTGTGAATCCTTATATAGCTGGAACATTTGCCATGGTACGGCATTTGTTATATGAAACTTTTCTCTAAGTATTGAACAATGTCCCTTTGTTGATTGCTGTTGTACCGGGAAAGCGTAATTTCTATAAAGGGGTGCTGAATGCTTAGAGTAGTCTTTCACTTTTGTAGAAAAATAACATATGCCATCATAATCAGATTGTCTAATCCATTGTAGTAACAATTGTGAAATAATATATTCAGGTTTAAATGAATCATTTGTATTTTTTACACGTATCGAACAAGCGGCTATTAAAGGCCAGAATACAAGATAAGAAGTCATTTCTTCATATATTTTGTTCATATCTGAATTACTAAAATGCTGATAATTTGATATGAACCGTTCAATTGCTTCAACTGGAGGAGTAGATAAGTCTAGGTAGCTAATATCTTTTTCTAACAAAAATAGTGAAGTTTGAATTGTATTTAAATCCGGTTTGTTAAGTTCTTCCCAACATGTAAGAGGAGTGCTTCCTAAATAAACGCAAGGTAGTCCTGGAATACTGTATCTATTTGTACTTACTAAACCTCGAAGTTCAAATGGAATATGAAACATTTCCTCACTTGAATAAGTATGATTAGTCCCCACACGCATTTTATATAGAGTACCTCTTAATTGATTTGTAAATATAAGGAAATAGTTAAGATACCCAGTTTCCTCCAAGTTGTCGACTATAGCACCCTTTAATGTAGAAAAAGCTATATTTGGAAACCCTTTATAATATTCCTGTATAGATACAAGGATTTTTTCACATAATTCTTGTACATTTAATAAATCACTATCTTTAATCAAATTCTCTGTATCAGGTATTATACTAAAGACTTTTTTTAGTTCGTTTAAATAGTTGTCAAAAATTCCTTTAAGATATCCCACAAAATCATTACTTGTCCTTTGTAATGGTAGCTTACCAACTTCCGATAATAAATCTATGAAAGGTAGCACTTTAATAACCCATCTGGTTAAATAAATAATTCTTTCATGGGACTTAAATAGATCTGCAGATAAGGATATTATATTTTTATTATTATCAATAGGTTTTACTATGCCAGGACCTTTATTCAAATGCGGTTTGTTATGTAGACTTAAATAGAGTTTATACGCTTTATGTGCCTGTTCATCACTAACAATATCACATTCACGTATTTCATAAAGCTGCATGGCTGCTTTGATTTGTTCTATATGTAATTTCAAAATTTAAATCACGTCACCTTCATATTAATAATATTCTATATTTATATTATACCAAACAACATCTCCTATTCCACCATATAAGTATTCGTTAAATTTGGATTTAACGCGAAGATAAAAAGTAAGGTATATCCCCTTTTCTTTTTGTAGAAATGTGTAGAAAGACATGAAAATGGATACTTTTTAGACAAGAAAGTAGATACTCTCGTTCATGTAATAATTTTTGAAGACAAAAATATATATTGATTGTTGATTATTAGACGTTTCTTCGATAAATCATTAATATATACGTAGTATAATTTGGGTTAGAAAGTACCTACTTTCTTGCCTTTAATATAGGGACATGAAAGTAGATACTAAATGAACTACTTTTGTTGTTAATTCATCATTTCACGCTATAAAATTAGTTCCCACTTTCATGTCTTTCTACAAAATGTATGTACAACGACATGAAACCCTAAACTATTACGACAAGAAAGTCTAAACTTTCACTATTTGATACATGAGTCTATTTTACATAACTTTTGAAAAATACATTCTTGCATAAAAAAGAAGCATAAAATGCGAAGTTATGCTTCTTCTTATAAATAAAATTTCCGATAAACACCTTTTACGGTATGTAATTTCAACACACCGATTAAAACTTTGAACGCATTCTAAATAACCCTGGTATATTGCAAGATATAATTCCTCAACTATCGACTGCCTTTATTTTTTATCATTACTTTTATCAATTCTATATACAGAATCACTAGTGTTGCATAAATAGAGATTGAAAATTCTAATTATTAACCTCTACGGTTCAAAACCAAAAAAGGAAACATCCAAATAAAGGTGGACCTATCAATTTGGTTTTTATTTACAATTAGACTGGAGTGACATCGACATTTCTCTTGTTACGGTACAACTTTTCCTTGGATTTTCCGAATCCAAATATGTGCTGATTTCCAAAGCACCGCTTTTAAGTACCGGCTAATTTGCAGGATTTTGCGTTTACTCTTCGTTTTAGTCTGCGCGAGAACATGAAGGCAATAAACGATGAGCGCAATGAATACTTGATTATGAATCGCCCATTTACTGTGACCGTAGAACTTTTTAATGTGTAAATGTTGTTTGATCCATTTGAAAAACAATTGTCGGGTAAAGAACTGG
>NZ_JBALQK010000275.1:0-7310 GCF_036965845.1 Bacillus sp. JJ1127
CTATTATATAAATCCCTTTATTGTTTATATATATCCGCGTAACTCACCTTTATATCTCTAAGAAATCTTTTTGAATCGAATTCCCCCAAAAAATTGTGGGAAATAAAACGTCGTCAACAATTTTACCTATTTATCTCATTTTTAACAATACTTATAATAATAAATTAAATTCAGTATCATTATAAACGGGCCTTTGCCCACCAAATTAATTAGAGGAGGATTACTTAATGTCTGATCTCTATTCTCGCCTTTCTAAAGATGAGGCTGTTGTTCTACTTGTAGATCATCAAACAGGTCTTATTGCTGGTCTAGTACGTGATTATAGTGTTGATGAGTTCAAGAACAATGTTATGGCTCTTGCTAACACTGCTAAATTTTTTGATTTACCGGTTATTTTAACAACAAGCTTTGAAAACGGACCTAACGGGCCACTAATGCAAGAATTAGTTGAACTCTTCCCTGATGCACCAAAAATAGCTCGTCCAGGGCAAATCAATGCTTGGGACAATGAAGAATTTGTAAAAGCCATTGAAAAAACAGGCAAAAAGCAACTAATCATCGCAGGTGTGGTTACAGATGTTTGCGTGGCATTCCCAGCATTATCTGCGATAAAAGCAGGATATGACGTGTTCGTTGTAACCGATGCATCAGGAACTTTTAATCAACAAGTTGCCAATGCTGCCCTTACACGCATGGCGCATGGAGGGGCTCAGTTAATGAACTGGTTTAGCATTGCATGCGAATTACAACGTGACTGGAGAAATGACGTTGAAGGATTTGGAGATTTACTTGCTAAGCATCTTCCTAGTTATCAAAATATTATTGGAAGCTATAGGGGCGCTCAACGAGAGCTTATCAAATAAGAACAAAGAAGACCTATCTATAAATTTAGATAGGTCTCCTTATTTTTTTTTATATCAATAATGAATATTCAGTGAACAAATAATATTGAAGCTATTAATAGTAGGTGTGGTTATCATCTCTTCCAGTTTGCATAGGGAGGAGGTGATAATATCATCGCATTATTTTGTGTGGAATTAGCTAGTCACGTTCTGCTTTTTCAATATCTAATTCAAGTAATGAAACAGCTGTTTAAGAGGAATACAGCATTTGCTACTGTTTCAGCTTCTCCAGCCTCAATAAAAAGGTGGTTACCACTTTGTTCAAACAGGTAACCACCTTTTTTTGCTCCATATTCATACTGCTCAACTAACGATCCCCAGGGTCGTGTGGAGCCAGTCGAAGATGGTCTGATGAAGCAGACGCATTGCGCCTTAGATATTGTTCGTACATGTTCTCCTCCTACTTTCTAAATAACTCATTAAAGAATATGTTAATATCATATATAGTCGATAAGGTTCCGGTGCAAAAATTTCAAGGCAATTACAAGGAATCTCTAAATCTTGGACATACTGATACTATTACTCTAAAAAGGTGTGTGATCGGTATGGAAAAGAAAAATTTGTTCAAATGGAAGGACTATCAGCCTGATATTATCTTATTAACGATAAGAATCCAGCTTATCCTATAGCAAGTGAACAGTTGAAAAAAGAAAAAAGCATACCTGATGATATGCAACTTAGACAACAAAAGTATTTGAATAACATAGTAGAACAAGATCATCGCTTTATAAATTTTCTAGTTTTAATACAAATACAATTTAAAATAAATTTAGTATAGATTATTAAATTGTTACTTTTGTATATATAAGGAAAAAAACAGCTAACTGAACAAAGATGAGAATGTTTGGAACTACAATAAACAGGTCAAATAATAAAAAGGCAAACAAAATACACATAAATAAACCTAAATGGTAAATCTTCAGTCGGTTCTTGGCAAATCGATATTTATGAAAAACAAACGTAGTTGACAAGAAATAGATGCAAGTAGATACGAAAACTAAAATTACTAAAAATAAATAATGAATATCCTGCGAAAACGCTAATTGAATAGTCGACGCAATCATGCTTAAAGACATATAAATGAATAAGTGCCCATAAATAATTGCTTGCCCAGTAGTTTCTATTTCTTTATCAACCTTTTTTTCAACATTATCGAAATATTGCCACCACATGGTAATAACAATTGTAAATGATACAAGCACAAAGCTAATTGCATCCCAACTCCCTTTTTCTGGATGCAAAACAGCAATTAAGCTGACAATTGATTCCCCAAATAAAATAATGGTAAAAAGTCCAAATCTTTCTAATAAATGCGGGGTATTTGTCGGTGCTTTAATCAAGTATCTTCGACCCAAAATAGGAACAATGGTATCAATAAAAATCCCCAGATATAAAATAAGATATCGAACCCACGAATCAAGGAAAATAGAACATAAAGATACTGCAATTCCTATTAAAAATCCATATCCTAAATATTCAGCTGCCTTTTTACGTGAGCCATTTTCTTGCTTGCTAATCCACATATATTGCATAGATGTAAAAAATCGAATGCCAACATACCCTATAAGGAAGGAGACATAATACTGATCAAAATTCACAGATAGGCTGGCCGTCATTAAAATGATAAAAAGCATTTGCATAATTATAAACCATCGTTGAGCGACACAATCTTTACCAAACCTGTTAACGTATAAAGATTGGCCTACCCATGCCCACCAAATAGGAACGAAAATTAATACAAATTTTAATAAATACTCGAATGAAATAATTCCATGTTCCAAATGGAGCAACAAATGTGTCACTTTTGAAATAGCAGCCACAAAAATCAAATCAAAAAACAGCTCCAGCCACGTTACTTTTTTCTCTTCCATCAATGCTTTCCTCCCACAAAATTTTTATGCCTAACCTTTGATCGATACATCAAGAGAACTTATTTCCAAAAACAGAAAACATTGTAATATATCCTAAAATAACATAATAGTCTCTTATTGATTCAATGCCTACCTAAAGTTTCTATAAACTTTTGTAAATATAAAATCCAGCCTTTGTCACCAGTAAAAACATAGGCTGGATTGTTTATGTTTTGAATAAGTTATACGCTATTTCAGCGATCAGAAAATGCTTTTGAATAGTATTATATTAACCTTACATTCTCCTAAATTCTTTTTATTGATTTGCTTTCTTTATCCATTCTGCAACAGTTACTGTACGCTTCGCTTGATATTTCACTGCTGCTTGTACATCTTCAATCATTTTCCCATCTTGACCAACAGTAACACTAGTACCATATGGGTTTCCACCTGCACCAAATGTTACAGGATCAGTATATCCAGGTGCAGCAACAATTGCTCCCCAATGATACATTGTAGTATATAATGATAAAATTGTTGCTTCTTGGCCTCCATGAGGGTTTTGTGCAGAAGTCATTGCACTCACAACTTTATTTACAAGTTTTCCATTGAACCATAATCCACCTGTTGTATCTAAAAATTGCTTCATTTGTGCAGGCATGTTTCCAAAACGAGTGGGTACACTAAAAATAATAGCATCTGCCCATTCTAAATCATTTAATGTTACTTCAGGTACATCCTTTGTTGCTTCAATATGTGCTTTCCAAGCTGGATTTCCTTCTATTACAGATTGCGGAGCTAATTCTGGTACTTTTAATACTTTTACTTCCGCACCAGCTTCTTTTGCACCTTCCTCAGCCCATTTTGCTAGCTGATAGTTTGTTCCACCCATGCTGTAATAAATCACTGCTAATTTTACATTTTCCATTGTTTTTTCTCCTTTATTGATAAATTTCCAAATAACTTGGATAAAATACTCACTTCATTACACCTACCTATTTTTTCACTTTTTTCAAATTATAATCCACATCATAAAATCTTTTTTATCACTCATTTAGAAAAGTACGATACCACTGAGCCGCCGCTTCTACTTCACTCACAGTCAGTTGATGCCCTCTATTTTCCCAATGCATTGTTACATTTGCCTTTGCTTTTTCTAATAATGTTTGTAATTCCTCAGATTCCATAGATGAACAAATTGGATCATTGTTTCCAGCTGCAATAAACATAGATTTACCAGATAAATTAGGAAGCTCAATTCCTCTTCTTGGTACCATAGGATGATGAAGAATGGCACCCTTTAATGCATTTTGATAATGGAATAATAAACTTGCCGCTATATTTGCTCCGTTTGAATAACCAATGGCTACTATATTTTTTCTATCAAAACCATATGTCACTGCTGCTTCATCAAGAAATTCATTTAATTCTTTTGTACGAAAAATAAGATCCTCTTCATCAAAAACGCCCTCTGCCAATCTTCGGAAAAAACGAGGCATTCCATTCTCTAATACATTTCCACGAACGCTTAATATAGATGCTTCATCATCAATTCTGCCCGCAAGTGGTAATAAATCTAGTTCATTCCCACCTGTACCATGAAGCAGTAATAATGTTGGTTTCGATAAATTCTTCCCTTTATGAAAAATATGTTTCATTATTTATCCCCTTCCAAAACTCTAACCTCAATAGGAGGTAAGATTTCTTCTAATTCTTCTCTTTTCGGCTCTAACCAGGATGGTAACATAAGCTTTTCGCCCAGTTCCTTTGTGGGTTCATCCACTGCAAATCCTGGTGGATCTGTCGCTATTTCAAATAAAATACCACCTGCTTCATGAAAATATAGAACCTTGAAATAATTTCGATCCAGAATTTCGGTTGGGTAATATCCTTTTTCTTGAAGCATAGACCACCACTCTTGATGCTCTTCTTCATCCTTTGCTCGCCATGCAATATGATGAACAGTTCCTGCTCCCATTAAACCTCGGATTGAAGCCGTTAATTTAATATCGATTATATTTCCAACCTCTGCTTCTGATTGAAATCTCAAAAATCCATCCTCTTGTCCGATGCATTCTAATCTAAATACCTCTTCAAGCAATTGGGCTGTTTTATTCGGTCGTGCAGAATATAGAGTAGCACCACTGAACCCTTTAATCGCGTTCTCTACACCAATTTCTCCAAAGCTCCACGTATTTTGTGGCCCACCGTCTCGCTCAACCAATTCAATTTGGAGACCATCTGGATCTTGAAATTGTAAATACGTTTCTCCAAAGCGAACTGATGAAATAAATTCAACATTGAATTCTCGCAAACGGCTCTCCCAAAATGGCATGTATCCATTTGGTATCATATAACCGGTTACTCCAACCTGCCCTGTTCCAATGCGCCCCTTTAACTGCTTAGGCCAGGGAAAGAAAGTAATGACCGTTCCAGGTTCACCGGATTCATTTCCAAAATACAGATGATACACTTCTGGACGATCAAAATTGATTGTCTGTTTTACAAGCCTTAACCCTAGCACACCTGCATAAAAATCAATTGTCCGCTGCGCATCATTTACCATGGCAGAAATATGATGAATCCCTGCTATTTTGTTTGACATATTCCTCTCTCCACTTCATTTATAAGCTATACTTAATTTATTTCTAATTAGAATAATACTTCCAATTAGAAATTTATAATGTTCTCTTTCAGTATTTTGTAATGGATCTATCGATAGCAAAGAAATCATTTCTTTCTTGAAATTAATCTAACTCTTTTACTTCAAATGGTAGTAATGCTTGTTCAATCTGTTTTCTATGTGGCTCATATTGTTCAGGTAACATTAATTCCTCACCCATCGTTTCTTTTGATTCATCATGTACGAATCCTGGAGGGTCAGTTGCAATTTCAAACAAGATTTCTCCATGCTCTCTAAAGTAAATCGCGTTAAAATAGTTTCTATCTCGTACAGGTGTTACACCATATCCATAGCGTGAAACCTGCTCTCTCCAATCCAATTGATCTTGATCATCACTAGCTCTCCATGCAATATGGTGAACTGTACCAACTCCCATTTGTCCACGTCCAATAGAAGTTAATTTTAGATCAATGATATTTCCAATCTCAGCTGAGGAACGGAAGCGAACAAAATCTCCTTCTTCTCTTTCAACAATTTCTAAATGTAAGCCGTGAGGATCGTCAAACTCTAAGTACTGTTCTCCAAAACGACTCATTTTTGTGTGCGGAATATTGAATTTTTCTAGTCTCTTTTCCCAAAATTTCATAGCTCCTTTTGGAACAACGTAAGAAGTTACTCCTACTTGACCATCTCCAATGATTCCCTGACGAGCACCTGCCCACGGGAAGAAAGTAATAATTGTTCCTGGTTTTCCTCCCTCATCACCAAAGTAAAGGTGATACGTTTCTGGATCATCAAAGTTTACCGTTTATTTGACTAAACGTAACCCTAAAACCCCTGCATAAAAATCTACATTCTCTTGTGGATGACCTACGATTGCTGTAATGTGGTGAATTCCCATCGTTTTCTTATTCATTTTGTATACTCCTTTTCATTTTCTTATTTAAAACTTTAATCTTAATCACTAAACATTAACGTCTTATTCCTTTTACATTAGCTTACACTTAATCTTATTCACATGATGTGGTTACATTCACATCAATACAATTTATCTCAAATTATATTATCTTGAATTCGAGATTTGTTATAAAATCATTACATTTAAGACTATTTTAAATTAGGACATCAGCATATACCTAAATTTCTTTCTCAAAGTATTATTGGAGTACAGCCGTGATACGTGTAATTTTGGGTATAGTCTGTATTTTTTTCCAAACACAACTTATAACGAGATTTTGTTTCGTTTATTTACAATAAAGAATCTGTCTTTGTTTATTATGCTCTATTGACACTTAACTGATTTTGCCTCAAATAAAGCTTGCGTGTGTCTCATATGACTTGTCTCAAAATCTTTATCGTTGTTAAATTATTCATTTTTAATGATATAAACAACTTAACGTTGTAAATCCGCATTTTCAGGGCGCTACCCCATCGCCATCAAGCTAACCAAGTAACTTACTAGATATGAAACGATCCTTGGTTCAAAAGTAGTAAGTGATAGAAAAGTAGGCATGCTAAAGAAGCCTATTAAAACGTGATTTTTTCGCTAGGCAGCTTGTCTATGCTTCACCGTCGTTTTATACACAATCCCTAGAATATCAAAGACGGTCATCTTCTTATACCGATGACATTTACGACCGTTCTTTTTGAGTAGCAGATAAAGACGATGCAGAATTTTTAAAAGTTCTTCTGTGCCAACGGCTATCGCTTGAAACAGTAACGGAAAGTAATCTTTAATCATATAAATCGCTTTGTATTCACTCAGCTCATGCTTTGTCTTTTCAAGCAGAAACTGTCGCATTTGAAACATCGTAGAAGAACAGAGGAGAATGCCAATGAGTTGTCCATATAAATGGCACTCTAGGCGTTCTCTTTTAATATTTTTACATTCATCAATTTCAAAAAATGACTTCCACGTTTTAAACAAAATTTGTC
>NZ_JBALQK010000276.1:0-5890 GCF_036965845.1 Bacillus sp. JJ1127
TAAAATGAAACTTTAATCAGTGGGGTTTTCTTCCCCCACTGATTATCAGCCCTCACCAATTGTGCTTTTACGGACAGTTAATCCCGCACTTAATTTCTTTGCTTTCACTGAATTTTGAGGTGGAAGCCTTACTACCCACAAATAGCGGGATAAAATTCCATCATAAATATGTTTTGACATATTATACTCAATTCAAAATTTTCTTTCGGTAACTACCTTCATATAATGAATGCTTTTTTACCCTCTTCTTTTTCGATGAAAACCTTGTGTAATTCGATCTAATATAATTGCAATCACTACGATAGCTAGTCCAGCCTCAAATCCCATTCCAATATTCACTTGCGTAACTGAACGATACACATCGACCCCAAGTCCTGGAGCACCTACAAGTGAAGCTGTAACAACCATTGATAAAGATAGCATAATGCTTTGGTTTACACCGGCCATTATTGTTCCCGTTGCAAGTGGTAATTGGACTTTAAATAGTTTTTGCGATGCGGTAGAACCAAATGCATTTGCTGCTTCAATTAAATCTTCAGGTACTTGTCTAATTCCTAAGTCTGTAAAGCGAATTGTTGGTGGCATCGCAAAAATTACAGATGCAATAATTCCTGGCACGACACCTACTCCAAAGAATGTAATCGCCGGAATTAAATACACAAACGCTGGCATTGTTTGCATAAAGTCTAATGTTGGTTTTAAAATTTTTGAAAACCGTTCATTTTGTGATGCTAAAATACCGATTGGAATCCCGACAATAATGGAAATGATAACCGACGTAAGAACAAGCGCTAATGTTTGCATCGTTTGTCCCCAGTAGTGAATGTTTAAAATGAATAATAAACCGATTAACACAAAAACCACTAAAGATATTTTCCGCGTTGTATACCAAATGAGAAAACATACAATGATGATCATTAAAAATGCTGGAATCAATGTTAAGAAGTTTGTAAGTAAATCAACGAAACCACCTATGACGTATGAAAAGCCTCTAAATACCCCTTCAAAATGCGCATATAAACTAGCTACAAACGTATCGACCCATTCACCTAAAGGAATACGCGGAATACTATTCATCGTCATTCACCTCTTCCTCAATATTTCCTGCAAGGGCTTGAATGACACTTTCTCGTTTGATTATGCCTCTTAACCTTTTCTGCTCATCAATAACCGGTAATGGGAGCTTCATCTCTGCCATTTTCGCATATGTCTCTTCAAGTAATGTATCTAAATACACGTGTGGAATATCTTTCAGCAGTAAATCAGCAATCGGCCACTGTTTTTGAACCGCTTTACTTGCGTCATCAGCTGTTAATATCCCTAAAAATTCATGTTTTTTATTTACAACATATACAGTAGACACGCCTGCATTTCTCATAATTTGCAGTGCCACACGTGGTCCACGATCAATTAATAATGTTTCTGGTCTTTTCAAAATAGATTCAGCAGTAATAACTTTTCCTAAATTCACATCCGCAACGAATTTTTCTACGAATTCATTCGCAGGGCTCATCATAATTTCTTCTGGAGTTCCAATTTGTACGATTTCTCCATCTTTCATTAATGCAATACGATCACCAATTCGAAGCGCCTCATCTAAATCATGCGTAATGAAAATAATTGTTTTTTCCATCTTATCTTGCAGCTCTAACAATTCATCCTGCATTTCTTTTCGAATGAGTGGATCTAATGCGCTAAATGACTCGTCCATAAGTAGGACATCCGGGTCATTTGTAAGCGCTCTCGCAATACCGACGCGTTGCTGCATACCGCCGCTTAGCTGCCCTGGATAACTATTTTTATGATGGTCTAATCCTACTAATTTGAGTGATTCTAGAGCCTTCGCTTCTCTTTCTTCTACCGGAACCCCCTGTATTTCTAATCCATAGGCAACATTTTGCAAGACAGTACGATGCGGGAATAGCGCAAACTTTTGAAAAACCATACTCATTTTCGTTCTTCTAACTTTCCTAAGCGCCTCTTTCCCCATCGTTGCGATGTCTTCTCCATCTATGTATATATGACCTGCCGTTGGTTTTATTAATTGGTTTAACATCCGAACTAGAGTTGACTTCCCGCTTCCTGACAATCCCATAATTACAAATATTTCTCCTGTATATACTTCAAACGTTGCCTTTTTCACCCCAACGTTCATCCCTGTTTCTTTCAATATTTCTGATTTACTTTTTCCTTCTTTTAATAACGCAACTGCTCTTTGAGGGTTTTTTCCAAATACTTTTGTTACGTTTTCAACACGAACTTTTGTATTTTCCATATAACGACTCCTTTTCTGCCCATCTATTCACATAGTGTAGCGATTTTAAACAGAAATATTACATAGAAATTACTCCTATAAGATTTTTTTAAAATCTTCGTTTCCGTTCATAATAAGAAGGTTCGCATATAGATTTAGCAATGCTATACAAAATGAAATACACACATTCCGATAAAAAGAAATTTTCTATTTATGAAACGGGAGGCTTTCAATGAAACGAAAAATATGGCTTATATGCATTTTGTTATTCATCGGTATGATTATTACCTCTTGTAATGCAACAAATGCAAATATAAAAGGAAAAATTAAACTTGGTGTAACAAGTTGGAAGGAAAATATTGCGGCTGCAAATATGTGGAAAATTTTATTAGAACAAAAAGGCTACAAAGTTGAACTCATGTATTTAGAAAAAGCTGCGATTTGGACCGGTGTTGCTCGCGGCGATGTAGATGCAAACTTAGAAGTATGGCTCCCTGTTACTGATAAACCATTAAATGATCGGTATAAAAATGACATTGTTTTAAAATCAAAATGGTATGAAGGAACTGGGCTAGGCTTAGTCGTCCCTTCTTATATGAAGGACATTAACAGTATCGAGGATTTAAATGCCCATAAAGATGAATTAAATAATAAAATTGTCGGTATTGAACCTGGTAGCAGCCTTATGAATTTAACCGATAAAGCAATGAAAGAATATGATATAAAGCTGAAACTTGTCCAATCTTCAGAAGCAGCAATGATGAGTGAGCTAAAAAAAGCATATACGCAAAAGAAACCAATCGTTGTAACGCTTTGGAATCCACACTGGGGCTTTTCAGAATTTGACCTAAAATATTTAAAGGACCCTAAGAAAGTATATGGGGAAAAAGACGACATTTATTACTCTGTGCGAAAAGGTTTCGAAAAAGATTATCCGGAAATTGTGAAATATTTTGATAGATGGAAAATGAATGATGAACAGCTTGGTACATTAATGGTAATGTTAAATAAAACGAAGGATCCTGAAGATGCTACGCGAAAATGGATTAAAAAGAATCAGGCATTAGTGGATGGGTGGATAAAGGATTAATTTACTACTCAAAAATAGGGCAGAGAATATAACATTCTCTGCCCTATTTCACATTATTTTTTGTCAATTACAGCATCAACAATACCATACGCTTTTGCTTCTTCTGCTGTCATAAAATAATCTCTTTCCGTATCCTGTGCTACCTTTTCAATCGGTTGCCCTGTTCGATCCGATATGATTTTGTTAATATCTTGTTTTAACTTTAATATTCGTTTCGCTGTTATTTCAATCTCCGTCGCTTGCCCTTTCACTCCGCCAAGCGGCTGATGAATCATAATTTCACTATTTGGCAGCGCAAATCTTTTTCCTTTTGCACCGCCGAGCAACAAGAGTGCTCCAAATGACGCTGCGAACCCCATACAAAGCGTTTGAACATCTGGCTTAATCAAATTCATTGTATCTAATATCGCAAATCCCGCTGCAGTTGAACCGCCTGGGCTATTGATATAGAGAAAGATATCTTTTTCTGCATCTTCTGCTTCTAAAAATAATAATTGCGCCACCACACTACTTGCCACTTGATCATTAATTTCTGATCCAATCATTATGATGCGATCTTTTAACAACCTTGAATATATATCATAGGAGCGTTCTCCTAACTTTGTTTGTTCTACAACATAAGGAATTGCATTCATGAAAATCCCTCCATCTACTTTTTAAGCCGCGCATAACATGTAATCGCAAGAAGAGGTTTTTTTCATATTGAATAATAGCACGGGCTGCTTTGATGATAGATGTGTAAAATGAATAGTTGGAAGAAGTTTTGTTAACAATTCTGGTTTTTGTTCACTAATCGCTGTTACAACTACCTCAATATCATCCTCCTGCCCAACTAATTCAATCTCCTCTTCTTCACTTACCATTTTCAATCTGTTTCTACTACGAAACAATGAAGCCTTAACTGCACCTTCTGATATTGAGCATAATTTTGCAATATCAGATAAGCTGTACTGAAAAACATCCTTTAATAAAAAAATGATGGATTGTTGTACAGTAAGTGAAGATAATACTCTTCCTACCATCGCATGCAAATCAGCAATGTTTTCATGCGGTTCTTCACATGTAATTTGCTGCTTTAATTTCTCTTGAACTGATTTTGTCTTCATCTGATCCAGCCATTGATTTCGAGCAATTTTATATAGAAGTGTAATACAAACATCTTTATGTTCTGCACCTATATATTTTTGAAGCACTTTACAAACAGTTTCTTGAGCCAGGTCTTCACCGTCCCATTTGTTTTTTGTTAAAAACGTACAGTACCTTTTTAACTCTGCATAATTTTCAATTAAAAAGCTTATATTTGAATGATTCATATCGATATGGTTTTTGAAGAATTGCGTTACTTTTGTGCACAAAATAACCACTCCTTTTCAGCGCTTACTTAATTAACGATTGAACAGATCAAAAAGTTACGGGTCTAATGAAAAAATTTTTAATGTTTATGTTTGTGAATGTGCGGTCATAAATATGTTATGTAGAATTTTACACGAGGAGGCAAAAGCATGCCAAAATTAACCGTTATAGGCAATGGTACATTTGATGTGAAAGAAGGAACAAAATTAGTGTTGGCACTTGAAGATAATGGCGTTCAAATCCTTCATCGTTGCGGCGGGAAAGCTCGATGCACGACTTGTAGAGTTGAAATAATAGCAGGCGATTTTTGTGAACCTACCCGCGACGAGAAAAATGTAATTACGGAAAAAGGCATTGAAGATCATTTACGATTGTCATGCCAGATGCGAGTACATACAGATTTAACCGTTCGTCCAGTATTAACAGTCGAAAATTCAGGTTTAGACGCTGGACCCCGTCCCGCAGAATAACTTTAGACGTATTACAATGAATTTAAAATGTTTAGCTGGTAAATGTGCTGCTGGTCTTCTCTTTTAAAGAAGTTATCCAATCATAAATCCCCCCTTCAGCCTTCATGCAAAAGGGGGGCCAATTATATTATATGTTCATGATATGCTCCACTAACTGATTTATATTTTCCATTTCAGCATTAGGCCCTAATACACGATCAAAAAGCACATACACTTCGCGTTCGTTTTCATATAACCACTTTAAAGATTGCTTTGGTCCTAAATACCAAATGTCTTTTAAACTAAAATAAATTGATAAACTATCTACTAATAACCAGTGATATCTATAATTCCCTTCAACATCTCCCTTTTGAGCTCTTCGATGCATCTTTTGAATCCAGCTTTGTAAAAAATGCTTTTCTTCTAATGTTAATTGCTTCGGCCCTTGCTGAAATAATTCATTAATCTTATGTAAAAAGCCTTTGCACAGTCCCTTTTTATCTAATAAGACCTTTCCCCCCCCTTATTCGAAGAAATCCTTCTATATCTTCCATTTTCTCTGTTTTATAAATCCATGCATCTAATTGTTTATTACCTACAATACTCGTATCATTACTTTTCATATTTTCTTCATCTGTAAAACATACAATATCTATATCACTTTCTTCTGTATAGTCACCGTTTACATATGATCCATACAATATAATTGAATGGCATTTATATTCTTGAATAAGATAATTTCTT
>NZ_JBALQK010000277.1:0-587 GCF_036965845.1 Bacillus sp. JJ1127
ATACTATGGACAACCTTTGTTTTATCGTTCAAACAAAAAAGTTGAACTTTCTGATTTTGGAAAAAGAATATTACCATTGTTAGAGAGACAGTTAGATATAATGGAGAAAACAAAGGAAATTGCCAAAGAGTACCTAACAAAAGAAAAAGTAATTTGTCTAGGGGTAACATATTCTTTATGGAATCCTGTTTTAGTTAAGTGGGTTGAACATATACATACTGTTTTTAGAAATATACATTTTAAATTTATAACAGACCATTCTCCACAAATAATGGAGGGTGTTAAAGATGGTTCTATAGATATTGGAATAGTTTATCATGCTCCATTAAATGATAATATTAAAATTGAAGTAGTGGGATATGATTGTTTTTCCTTATATGGTGCCTCTTCTTTTCATATCAATGAGAGACTTAATTCGAATAACATTATAAACTATCCAATCGTATATCTAGATTGGGGAAGAACTTTTGATGATTGGTTTTTTAGAGAATTCGGTGAATCGTTTACACCTTTTGTACAAGTTGGTCACAGTAAAACTTTACTAGATTTTGTAAAATCCGGACAAGGAATTGCATTTATTCCGGATC
>NZ_JBALQK010000277.1:637-4809 GCF_036965845.1 Bacillus sp. JJ1127
AATCGTTGAATCATCAGATGGTTTAGAGAAGGTTCATAAACTTGCATATGAGTCTTTAAATCTGTTATATCCTCAGGAAGTGTATCTCATTGCGAAGTCAACCGCACTGCATAACGAGGCTATTCGTTATTGCAGAGATTCTTTAAAAAAATACGTATTTTAAATGCAATTTTCATCAAGATAGAGTAAATTTATATTCATAAAACGAAAAAACGCTATTCTTTTTGTAGAAATATACAGAAAGTGTACAGAGACAATAAAGTCGTTGCATTTTGATGTAAAAAACTAAGAGCAATACTACAGTTTGTAAGTAGTATTGCCCTTTAAAGTTGTTTAATATGAGGTATATCTTCTACTTTCCTCGGATTCGTGTATTGGATTCCGGATTCCAGGTAAATTTGCTTCTACAGCCGAGAAAGAAGGTTTTTTTAATATGTTTAAAAATATTTTTTGCTGGGAATTTGAATTCCTCTTATATGTCTATATATATTGATTTACAGTTTCTTGAAATGTACTTGTATCAAATTTATGTTCTATATAAATTTGATGCCATACCATAAATGATAAAACTGTCCAAATTTTACGGCTATAATCCCCTTTTCCAATACAGTGTGCTTCGAGCAATTTCAAAACGTATTGCTTATTAATTAAATGATCAGTTTGACTTTCTGTAATAATAGTTACAGCCCAATCATACATTTCACTCTTTAACCAATGACGAATTGGTACAGGAAACCCTAGTTTTTTACGTTTTAACACATGATTCGGAACAATGCCTTTTACTGCTTCGCGTAGAAGAAATTTTGTTGTTCCATTTGCAATTTTTAAATCATCTGGAATTTTTGATGCAACATCGAACACTTCCTTATCTAAAAATGGAACGCGAAGTTCTAAGGAATGCGCCAATGTCATTCTATCTGCCTTTACAAGTATATCACCACGCAACCAGATAAACATATCAATATATTGCATCTTGCTTACATCATTATAAGAACGTATTTCATTGTACAAAGGTTTGGTTATATCCATGTAGTTTACAGCATTACTGTAGTTTTGTATAAGCTCCTCTTTTTCACTTTCTCTGAAGATTTTTGCATTTCCATAGTAACGCTCTTCGATAGGTGTACAGCCACGTTCAATGAAGCTTTTTCCTTTGAAACCTGTTTGTAATGCACCACTCAACGCTTTTAGAGCGCGTTTTCCTGATGATGGAATATACTGGAATAACTTTAATGAATTCGGTTCACGATAAATATTATAACCACCGAATAATTCATCAGCCCCTTCACCAGATAAAACCACTTTGACATGCTTACGTGCTTCTTTTGCTACAAAATATAACGGAACAGCGGCTGGATCCGCCAATGGATCGTCCATATGCCACATGATTTTTGGAAATTCATTCATAAATTCTTCTGGCGTTACAAGAACGCTATGATTTTTCACATTGAGTTTGTCTGCTGTTTCCTTTGCCACATCAATTTCACTAAAACCCTCATGTTCAAAACCTACAGAGAATGTAAGCAAATTAGGGTTAAACTCTTTTGCAATAGATACAACAATTGAGGAATCGATCCCGCCAGATAAAAAGGATCCAACAGGAACATCGCTTCGCATATGCAATTTTACAGAATCATATAATACATCACGAATCTTTTTGATATGACCCTCTTTTGACACATTAGAAGCATTAAAATATGGCTTCCAGTAGCGATGGAAGGAAATTTCTTTCCCAGGTTCTTTAACAAAATAGTGTCCTGGCTCTAGCTTATTAATCTCCTTATTTAAAGATTGTGGTTCTGGTGCATATTGATAAGTAAAATAATGATGTAAAGATGAAATGTTTATACCTTTATCCCTCAATGCATGAAGAATGCTTTTCTTTTCAGATGCAAAATAAATCATCTCTTCTTCTTGTGCAATAAACAATGGTTTAATACCAAAATGATCACGTGCACCGAATAAACGCTTTTCTTCACGATCCCAAATTACAAATGCAAACATGCCACGCAAGTAATCTACACACTTTTCCTTCATTTTTGCATATAAAGCAATTAGTACTTCTGTATCTGATTGCGTTGAAAATGTAGCCCCTTTTTCCAAAAGCATATTTCGAAGTTCTACATAGTTATAAATTTCGCCATTAAAAATAATCACATATCGCTCATTTTCATATGTCAATGGCTGATGGCCAGCCTTTAAGTCAATAATGCTCAAGCGACGGAAGCCAAATTGTACATGTTCATCGCGGAAATAGCCTTCATCATCTGGTCCACGGTGAAGAATCATTGAATTCATCATCTCAAACTGTACAATATCCTCAGTTGAAAGTTCTCTAGGTTTATCATATAAGCAACCTACAAAGCCACACATACTGTTACCTTCTCTCTAAAAAATTCCTTTTACAAAATATCACCTTAGGTATGAACATAGATAAAGTAATCCTTACCATGAATTTCGAATAAAGCAAGGACATTCGTTCTTTTGTAACATATTGAAGGCACTATTTTGATTTATGTAGTTTGTTAGCAATAACCCTACAAATACAACCATCTTTAGTGTGTTGATTGAATTTATCCAGCAACTGAAATAGCTAGTTGCTGGATAAACTCATGAATGAGTACTTTTTCATCTTGGAATCTTTATTTTGAGTATTCCAAAATCTTTTTTTAAAATAGAACACTCTATCTAAAGAAGCATTAGAAAGTAAGTTCCTAAGGGATCCGCACAAATTGCTCAAAATTAAATATAAAAATTAGATTAGTGCTTTAACTAAGCTTTTCCCAAACTCTTTAGCACCCTCTGGACCGTCACTTGTTATAATATCACTATGAGCAATAACATGTTGTGCAACATATTCTACATTATTATCTTTCAATGCATTAATCATCACATCTACTGGATAACATGTTGCTTGTCGTCCGGAAAGTAAACCAGTTTGGGCTATTACAACAGAGCCAGCACAAATTCCTGTTACAAGAATTTTCTGCTCATAAGCTTGCTTCAAATAACTTATCAATGTTTGATTTTCCCATAGATGATCTATAGTGCCAGAACCGCCAATAACAGCTATAATATCGTTATCATTTACTGGAACTTCAGAGAAAATAACCTCTGCTTTTGTCTTCCCTTGATTATCTCCTGTAATTTCACCAATTTTGGTACTTGCAATCGTCACTTTAACTCCTGCATTTTCTAATACTTCTTTTGGATGAAATAATTCATCTTCATTAAAGCGATCTGGTGGTATAATAAATAATGCGTTTTTATTCATTGTGTGTTTATCTCCTCTAAATAAAAATAATTTTAAGATTAAATATAGTTTAACCTCAATTATTCACACTGTGAAGACTGCACTTTTTTGTACGAAGGTTACCAAAAAGTTACTATCGTAAGAAAATAAGGAGTTAAGAAGACATGTCAGATACATTACGAGAAGACATTAAAAAGAAGATATTAAATGGTGATTTTAATTGTGAAAAAGAACTTACTTTGTCTGTACTTAGCGGGAAGTGGAAAGTAGTTATTTTGTGGCACCTGGGTGTAGAAGGACCACATCGTTTTAGTGATCTTCAAAGACTTTTCCCTAAAATATCTCACAAAATATTAACTAATCAATTACGTGAACTTGCAGAAGATGGAATTATCCGCAGGGAAGTGTTCCCAGAGTCTCCCCCAAAAGTTGAATACTCTATGACTGAACTCGGAATGACTTTGCTACCTATAGTTGAAATGATGTATGATTGGGGAAAAAAACGAATGATAGAAATTAAAGAAGAATTAGGTTGTTAGAATCAAAAGATTAATAACCTGAAACTTCCACTCCTAAAGGGCAAGTTGGCTAACGCCAGTGAAATTTTTGCTACCAAAGGTAAAGTCCATTCCTTCCACTCGTAAAATAACCAAGGTAGCGAAAGAACTTCTATTCGCTGAACATCTAGGGGTATTGCTAACAAAAAATAAACTACTTCAAAACGATAAAATTGAGGAATTTTCACTTTTTGTTTTGGGGCAATTCTTAAGTTGAATGAAAATAATTAAAAACTTTAGTGTACATAAATATTGGTGTCAATTTTAGTAAAACAACTACAGCCATATGGCTAATATTAATACTTAAAATACTTTGAACATGATTCTAAAGTAGAATCATGTTCAAAGTAGAATTGTATATT
>NZ_JBALQK010000278.1:0-1912 GCF_036965845.1 Bacillus sp. JJ1127
ATTTTATCTAATTTATGAAAACGTTTTATTTTTTGTGTCATTTTTATTTATTTTTCAAATGTATTCGTTTATAATAAATTTAAAGAAAACGTTTGCATAATTTTTCTAGGAGGAAAAGTCATGGCAGAACTAAAGTTAGAAAACATTTATAAAATATATGATAATAACGTAACAGCGGTAACAGACTTCAATTTACACATTCAAGATAAAGAGTTTATCGTGTTCGTTGGTCCATCTGGATGCGGAAAGTCAACGACATTACGAATGGTAGCTGGACTCGAAGATATTTCAAAAGGGGAATTTTCAATCGATGGCAAAATAATGAATGATGTTCCTCCAAAAGATCGAGATATTGCAATGGTCTTTCAAAACTATGCGCTCTATCCACATATGAGTGTATATGATAACATGGCATTTGGCTTAAAGCTTCGTAAAATTCCAAAAGACGAAATTGATCGTCGTGTACAGGATGCAGCTCGAATCTTAGGACTTGAAGAATATTTAAATAGAAAACCGAAAGCACTATCTGGTGGACAACGCCAACGTGTTGCGTTAGGTCGTGCGATTGTCCGTGACGCAAAGGTTTTTTTAATGGACGAGCCTCTATCAAATCTAGATGCAAAATTACGTGTAGCAATGCGCTCAGAAATTTCCAAATTACATCAACGACTTGGTACAACAACAATTTATGTAACACATGATCAAACAGAGGCAATGACAATGGCATCACGCCTTGTTGTTATGAAAGATGGAAAAATCCAACAAATCGGTTCACCAAAAGAAGTATATGAAACACCAGAGAATATTTTCGTTGGTGGATTTATTGGCTCACCTGCAATGAATTTCTTCCGTGGTAAATTAGCAGAACAAGACTTTGTTATAGATGATAAGATAAAGATTAAAGTATCTGAAGGCAAAATGAAATTATTACGTGAACAAGGTTATGTGAATCAAGAGATTGTACTAGGAATACGTCCAGAAGACATCCATGATGAACTTTTATTTTTAGAGGCTTCACAAGAGACAACATTTACAACTCAAATTGAAGTTTCAGAATTACTAGGGGCAGAATCTATCTTATATATGAAACTAGGAAATCAAGATTTCGCAGCACGCGTTGATGCAAGACACACGTTTGCACATGGTGATCAAATTAAGCTTGCCTTTGATATGAATAAGGCGCATTTCTTTGATTGTGAAACAGAAAAACGTATTCGCTAAAATAGTAATTTTTATTATAATATATACAAAAAAACCGTCCACGTATATATCGAGGGCGGTTTTCAACTATTATACTAGGGTTTCTACTGTATGAAGTGATTGTTCTTCCGTACTGATGATGCCAAAAATAGGTAAATCTCTCAACATCACTTCTTCTTGCTGTTTCATAAGAGATGACGTTAATTGCTTTATTTCTATCCAAACGTCATTCACACATAGCATATTGGAATCGTTCTCTTGTTGACGTGAGAAAATAGGATCTATTTTATATAAACCAGCATTATTAAATAGCATATCAATACGATTATAAGCTTCAATTGCAACACTAATGACGCACTTCCAGTCTCCTTGTTTCTCCATATCATGGGATACAAACAGTGCCTCTCCACCTAACTCTACAATTTCCTCTGCTGTTGCTTGTCCATTTTCCCTATCAATATCCGTCACAATTACTTTTGCACCTTGTGCTGCCAACAAAAGAGCTGTACTACGTCCAATACCGATGCCACCGCCAGTTACAACGGCGACTTTCCCTGCAAGCTTCATTGTCATTACCCCTTCTGTAAGTCTTACCGTCATTCAGTATACTCCTTTCTCGGATACATCTGCAAGCAGGAAAAGGCACCTACACTCATGTGCTCTTTCTGTTTTTACTTCGCATGTGGCAAAAAAAGCCCTGACCGCTTCTATG
>NZ_JBALQK010000278.1:1930-2191 GCF_036965845.1 Bacillus sp. JJ1127
TTTTATGTTGTTTTTAATATATATTAATTTCCAATCTATTAATAATAAAAAATAGGATGTTTTAAAAATTAGCCATTGTCTATTTTTAAAACATCCTTCATCAATATGTAGGGCACTATATAGGAAATATCCGCTCTATATACATTCCACTATACCAATTAATTTTATTGAATTTTTAAAAAATAATAGAAAAATAAAAAAGCCTAACTTTATAATAAGGTTCCTCTTTTTCATATCATAAAAAAGGAACCTTATTTCAAT
>NZ_JBALQK010000279.1:0-14435 GCF_036965845.1 Bacillus sp. JJ1127
GTAGAAGAAACAGAGGAAGTATCTGAAGAAGAACTAGTAGCGGAAGCAGAAGAAGCAACGGAACCAAAACTTCTAGAAGATACAACGATTACAGAACAAACTGTTATTGTTGAGCAAGAAACAATCGATTTGAAAGAAGAAAACGATGTGTTCGTGCCAACTTCAGAAGCAGATGAGCAAACGAAGAAAGATGTTCAAGACTTTGCAAATGTCTTAATAGAAGAGGTAGAAGAAAAGAAAGCAGTTGTTGAAGAAAATTCTGCTCCTGCTAAGCAAAAAGAAGAGCCGAAGCGTGAGAAAAAACGTCATGTACCGTTTAATGTTGTGATGTTGAAACAAGATAGAAAGAAACTAATGGAAAAATATGCAGCAAGAATGAATACAGCGCAAGCTCCTGTAGGACAACGGATAGAAGAGAAAGAGACAATGCAACAAGCAGCAGTGGAATCTCAAGTAGAAGAAAGACTAGTGCAACAAGTCGTAGTGGAATCTCAAGTAGAAGAGAGACCAGTACAACAAGTCGCAGTGGAACCACAAGTGGAAGAGAGAGCAATGCAACAAGTCGTAGCGGAATCTCAAGTAACAGAACAACCTGTTCAACAAATGAAAGTGTCAGCACCTGCTTCAAATGTAGAAGTACAAGAAAAAGCATACGTTGTAGCGCAAAGAGTGAATGATGTGCGTAATGTACTGCAAACGCCGCCTGAATATGCGATGCCACCATTAACATTGTTGACAATTCCGAGTCAAGCAGCGTTAGATAATACGGAATGGTTAGAAGAACAAAAAGCGTTATTAGATACGACGTTTAATAATTTCAATGTTGGAGCTCATGTTATTAATGTTTCACAAGGACCGGCGGTAACTCGCTTTGAAGTACAACCTAATCCTGGTGTGAAGGTAAATAAAATTACAAACTTAAGCGATGATATTAAGCTGAACTTAGCTGCAAAAGATATTCGAATTGAAGCACCGATTCCAGGGAAAAGTGCAATCGGAATTGAAGTTCCGAATAAAGAAAGTAAACCTGTATTCCTAAGAGAGATTTTAAGAAGTCCTGTGTTTACACAGAGTGAATCACCGCTTACAGTTGCACTTGGGCTTGATATTTCTGGGGCACCGATTGTAACGGACATTCGAAAGATGCCACATGGACTGATTGCTGGTGCGACTGGTTCAGGGAAAAGCGTGTGCATTAATGCGATCTTAACGAGTATTTTATATAAAGCGAAACCACATGAAGTGAAATTGATGCTAATTGATCCAAAAATGGTTGAGCTTGCACCATACAATGCTGTTCCGCATCTTGTAGCACCTGTTATTACAGATGTGAAAGCAGCTACAGCAGCGTTAAAGTGGGCAGTTGATGAGATGGAACGTCGCTATGAATTGTTTGCACATGCTGGAGCTCGTGATTTAACTCGCTATAATACAATTGTAAGTGGACGAGAAATTCCAGGTGAGACATTGCCATATATCGTCATTGTTATTGATGAGTTAGCTGATTTAATGATGGTTGCTCCTGGCGATGTTGAGGAAGCAATTTGCCGCATTGCACAAAAAGCACGTGCTTGTGGTATTCATTTATTAGTTGCAACGCAGCGTCCATCTGTAGATGTTATTACAGGGTTAATTAAATCAAATATTCCAACGCGTATTGCGTTTACAGTATCATCTCAAGTGGATTCACGTACAATTATTGACATTGGGGGCGCGGAAAAATTACTTGGCCGCGGTGATATGCTATTTTTAGGAAACGGTACGTCTAAACCAGTTCGTGTGCAAGGCGTATACGTATCAGATGATGAAATTGAAAAATCAGTTGAACATGTGAAAAAACAAATGAAACCAAACTACTTATTTAAGCAAGAGGATTTATTGGCGAAAACAGAGCAACATGAAGCCGAAGATGAACTGTTTGTTGATGCATGTCAATTTGTTGTAGAACAAGGGGGGGCGTCCACATCTTCTGTACAGAGAAAATTCCGCATCGGTTATAATCGTGCGGCACGTCTTATTGAAGAGATGGAAGCACAAGGGATTATTTCTGAAGCAAGGGGAACAAAACCAAGAGATGTCCTTATTTCAGAGGATGAATTTGCTGCTATGCAGGAAACGAATGTATAGGAAGCGGTTTTGCTGTATACTAAGAGAAAATGTTGGATAGTAAAGTAGGGAGTAAACGACATGAAAGAAATTGAATTAAAATTAAAAGGTGAAATGAATCGACTAACAAATAAAACATTTAAATTTGATGAACGAGTTGGAGAAGGCTGGTTCTCTGCCGTTTACTTTTTAAAAACTCGTGATATTATTCAAGAATTTCGCCCGAAAAGTGTTGTAACGATGCAATTCTTCCAAAAAGAACATGCGGTACTTTGCGGAACAGATGAAGTGTTAGCATTGTTACAAACATTCGCTGAACATCCAGAAGAGCTTGAGATTCATTCTTTAAAGGATGGAGACAAAATTCAGCCGTTTGAAACAGTTTTAACAATTACAGGACCTTATGAATATTTCGGGTTTTTAGAAGGTGTAATCGATGGGATTTTAGCTCGTCGTACATCTGTTGCAACAAATGTATATAATGTTGTACAAGCTGCTCGTAGCGGTGAAAAAGAAAAACCAGTTATTTTCATGGGAGACCGTGATGATCATTATACACAGCAAGCTGGTGATGGGTATGCTGCGTATATTGGTGGCATGAGTGCACAAGCAACACATGCAATGAATGAATGGTGGGGTAAGAGTGGAATGGGGACAATGCCACACGCATTAATTCAAATGTTTAATGGTGATGTTGTAGAAGCTGCAAAAGCATATTATAAAAAGTTTCCAGAGGATGACCTCGTTGTACTGATTGACTATAACAATGATGTGATTACAGATGGACTTCGCGTTGCACGCGAATTTGGTTCAGAATTAAAAGGCGTGCGCATTGATACATCACGTACAATGATTGATCAATATTTCATTCGTCATCCAGAAGTACTTGGAACATTTGATCCGCGTGGTGTAAATCCATCCCTTGTTTTCGCGCTTCGTAAAGCGCTTGATGAGGAAGGATTCCAGCATGTAGATATTGTTGTAACTGGTGGATTTGATGAAAAACGTATTCGTGAATTTGAAGCGCAAAATGTTCCTGTAGATTTATATGGAGTAGGCAGCAGCTTATTAAAAATGAACATTGGCTTTACAGGTGATAACGTGGAATTAAATGGTAAACCGGAGGCGAAAGCTGGACGTAAATACCGTCCAAACCCACGTCTAGAGCTTGTTCAATTAGAAAAAAGAGAAGAAATATAAGAAGAGGAGAAACTGATAGGAAATTGACCCTATCAGTTTTTCTGTTATCATAGTATCACGGCTTGTTTTTTGCTATAATAGGTTTGTTATGGACATAAAAGAAGTACGTACGTGTTTATCCCGATTGGCGAGAGCAAATCATGAATGGAGAGAAAAACGGCATTGATGAAAGTTCCGCTTTATCGAAAATGTATGATGATTACCAAAATAAGAAAAGATTCATATACTGTCTTATAGATAGGCCGTTGTATTAGTTCGAAATGTTGGAGGTTCTTTAAGATGACAGTTTACCATTTTGTAGGAATTAAAGGGACAGGAATGAGTTCATTAGCACAAATTCTTCATGACATGAAGCATACTGTTCAAGGGTCTGATTATGAAAAGCGTTTCTTTACACAAACAGCATTGGAAAAGCGTGGTATCTCCATCCTTCCTTTTGATAAAAACAATGTAAAAGAAGGACAAGTGATTATCGCAGGAAATGCATTTCCTGATACGCATGAAGAGATTGTGGCAGCAAAAGAATTAAATATCCCAGTACACCGTTACCATCATTTTTTAGGGGATCTTATGAGTAAGTATACAAGTGTTGCGGTAACAGGTGCGCATGGAAAAACATCAACGACAGGTTTATTAGCCCATGTAATGCAAGGTGCAAACCCAACATCTTACCTTATTGGAGATGGAACAGGGCATGGGGTAGAAAATAGTAAGTATTTTGTGTTTGAAGCTTGTGAGTATCGTCGTCATTTCTTGTCGTATTATCCAGACTATGCAATTATGACAAATATTGATTTTGATCATCCAGATTACTTTGCAGACATCAATGATGTATTTAGTGCATTCCAAGAGATGGCATTGCAAGTGAAAAAAGGGATTATTGCATGTGGTGATGATGAAGAACTTCAAAAAATTCAAGCGAAAGTACCTGTTATTTTCTATGGATTTGGTGAAGATAATGATTTCCAAGCTCGTAACATTCAAAAGAGAACAGACGGTACTGTATTTGATGTATTCGTTCGTAATACGTATTATGAAACGTTCAAAATTACAGGATACGGAAATCACAGCGTATTAAATGCATTAGCAGTTATTGCGCTTTGCCATTATGAAAATGTTGATGTAGAGGTAGTAAAACATCAACTAACTACTTTTGAAGGCGTAAAACGTCGCTTTAATGAAAAACCGATGGGAGAACAAGTCATCATCGATGATTATGCACACCATCCGACAGAAATTAATGCAACGATTGAAGCTGCTCGTCAAAAGCATCCAGAGCGTGAAATTGTCGCTGTCTTCCAGCCGCATACATTCTCACGTACAGAAAAATTCTTAGATGAGTTTGCAGAAAGTCTAAGCAAAGCTGACCAAGTATATTTATGTGATATTTTTGGATCAGCACGTGAAAACAAAGGTGACTTAACAATTCAAGATCTGCAAAAACGTATTGATGGTGCAGAATTGATTACTGATACAACAACGAATGTATTAAAGAAACATAAAAACGGCGTTCTTATTTTCATGGGCGCAGGTGATATTCAAAAATTCGAAGCGGCTTACGTGAAAGAAGTGCAAGTTGCAGAGAAGTAAGAAGAAAGGCGCACAGCTGAGCTGTGCGTCTTTTTTTGTGTGCTGTTGGGGCTTGTGCTGGTGTCGAATTTAGTCAGTAAGTCGATATTCCTTGTTGAAACGTCGATATAATTGGAGTTACGATCGATATATTGAAAAATCGCTGATAGATTGGTGCCTCACCAATCTATTTTTACGTGTTGACCTAGAGTTAACTCTAGGTTGTAAGATAAGAATGTGAAAAACAAGGGGGAGATAATATGTATAAGATTGGTGAAGTAGCAGAGTTAACGGGGATGAGTATTCATACGCTTCGCTATTATGAAAAGTTAGGATTATTACCACCACCAACACGAAATAGTGGTATTCGCCAATATACAGAGGCTGATGTACGCTTATTAAAATTTTTATATTCGTTAAAACAAACGGGTATGTCACTAGAAGAGATGGGGGAGTTTGCAAGTGATGGATGCATTATAGAAGAAATTAGGCAAAGAAAAGAGGAAGTGCCAGCCAAAATAAAAAAACGTATTATGATTTTAACGAGTCATTTGGAACGCTTAAAAGAACAGCAAGAGCAACTAGAGCGTGTAGTAGAACTAACAGAGGATAAATTAGAAATTTATTATGGTTTCTTAGAAGGCAAAGCCTTGGAGGATGACAATGAAAAATAAAGTGTATCTTCAGTTGCTAGGTTTTGCACTCTTTACGGGCGGGACATTTAATGTATCGAAATACGCAGTACAATATTTTTCAGCGGTTCACATTGCCGCGTGGCGTTTTGGAATCGCTGCTTTTGTGATGCTATGTATTTTGATAGTAAGAAAGAACTTTGAACGAGAAATATGGAAACAAAATATTGGCTATTATGTTTTGCTAGGTTTAGTTGGTGTATTTGGTTTTAACTTCTTTTTCTTCCTAGGAATGAAACATACAGAAGCGATAAATGGTTCGCTTATTATGGCAACGAATCCGCTTGTTACAACAATATTGGCAAGTGTAATTTTGCGAGAACGAATTGTAAAACGGCAAGCTATCGGAATGTTATTTGCACTGCTTGGAGTCATTTTCGTTATTACGCAAGGGGCGTTTTCAGCGCTACAAAATTTAGCATTTTCAAAAGGTGATTTCTATATTTTATTAGGGAATATTTGCTGGGGTTTATATGGTGTGCTAGGTAGAAAGTTTATTAAGAACGGGAACCCGCTGCAAACAACAACATATACAATGACGGTTGGAGCGCTTGCTTTTATTATGGTATCTTTCATGCAGAAAAGTGTAGTGCCAATTCCAGAAGTTCCTCTATTCGCATGGCTATCTATCTTATTTATGGCGATCGGAATGAGTGTACTTGGTTACCTCTGGTGGAATAAAGGAATCGCGCAAATTGGAGCGGCAAAAACCTCTTTATTCTTTAATTTAGTTCCTGTTGTTACGATGCTTATTTCTTTTGCCGAAGGAGTAAATATAACAACTGCACAATGTCTAGGAATGATTTTAGTTATTACAGGAGTCCTATATTCTTCAGGTTTTCTTGCCATAAAATCAAAAAGAGAAAGCATGAATGTATAACATTTTTTATCTGTAAATGTTAGAATAATAAGAAAATATAAAAGGGGATAACGAAATGTTTGCACTTCGAGTCGATGATGAAATTGAACTGCAATTGTTAGAAAAACATCATAAAGAAGAGTTATATCAATTAGTAGATCAAAACAGGGAGCATTTAAGAAAATGGCTTCCGTGGGTAGATGGGACAAAATCCGCTGATGCATATGACGAAATTCTTCCGATGTGGCTAAAGAGATTTGCGGCTGGAGACGGTTTTGAGACAGGGATACGTTATAAAGGAAAGCTTGTTGGGATGGTAGGGATTCACGAGATAAGTTGGGCAAAGAAAGCAACGAGTCTTGGGTATTATCTTGCAGAAGAAGCAGGAGGAAAAGGAATTATGACGCGAAGTGTAAAAGCGGTGCTTCGCTATGCGTTTGAAGAATTACAATTGAATAAGATAGAAATTCGTTGCGGGATAGACAATCAGAAAAGCCGCGCAATTCCAGAACGTTTAGGTTTTAAGTTAGACGGCATTTTAAGAGAGGAAGAATGGCTATATGACCATTTTCATGATATCGCTGTCTATAGTTTACTAGCTTCAGAATGGAAGGAGATTCGATGAATAATACTGTTTTTATTACACCATATGAAAGTAAGTACCAATCGGAAGTGGTTGATTTAATCGTTCACATTCAGCAAAAAGAATATAATGTGCCAATTACAAAGGAAGAGCAGCCAGATTTACTAGAGATTGAGGAGTTTTATCAAAGAGATAACGGCAATTTTTGGGTGGCAACATATGATGGTAAAGTAGTTGGAACTGTAGCCTTATTGGACATTGGAAATAAGCAAGTAGCTTTAAGAAAAATGTTTGTGAAAAAAGAATTTCGAGGCAAGGTGTCGGGGGCGGCGAGCATGTTACTCCAAACAGCTATCTCTTGGGCGAAAGAAAGAGGCTTAGAAGGTATTTATTTAGGAACGACAGTGCAATTTTTAGCGGCGCATCATTTCTACGAAAAAAATGGATTTCAGAGTATCAAGATGGAAGAGTTACCAGAGAGTTTTCCCGTGCTTCAAGTAGATAAGAAATTTTATAGGTATGGTTTATGAAAAATAGAGATCATTCAAATGGAGAATGATCTCTATTTTTTTGTTAATGAACATGTCGAATATGGTATTATTTAGGTAAGAGGTGATAGTATGAACTTTCCTATCCAAAGAAGCAAGCCAATTATGATTTTGGTAAGTGTGATGTTAATTCTTATGGTTGTTTATCCAATCGGAATGTTTATAATCAACAAAGGAAACTGGGGATCAGCACTGATTGGAATGGCAATTTGTTTCATTGTCAATGTCCCTGTTGTTTGGGAAGCGTTTATTAAAAAACATACTGTAGAAAATGGTGTACTAAAGTACGGGATATTAAATGATGACATTGCACTATCCGATGTCAGAGTTGTCCGCCAAGTTGGAAAATCACTCGAAATTACAACAAACCAATACAAAGTGCATATGATCGCTATGCCGCAAAATAAAGAAAAGTTTTTGGCACTCATTCAAGAAGCAAATCCACATGTAAAAATAGATGTGAGAGCATAATGGAAGGCGGGTAACGAAACATATTAGACTGTTATTTTATTTCGAAATATTGATGGTGCAGGTCCTTTGTATTCGATAGCAGTAGGTATTTTAGCAGTTGTACTTTTGTTTTATCCCGCTATTTGCGGGCAGTAAGACCCCCACCTCAAAATTCAGCAAAAGCAAAGAAGTTAGGTGGGGGATCAACTGACCGTAAAAGCCCGATTCGTTCAACTAATAATCAGTGGGGGATGAAGAAAATCCCCCACTGATTAAAGTTTCACTTTATTATCATGCTCGTCAAATAAGAAGTAAGGAGCAGAAAATTGAAAAGTGCAATATGTAAAAGAACGCTCCCTTCAAAAGGAACGTTCTTTTATTTTTATTTTAAGTTCTCAGGATTTAAAGCTTCTAATTCAGGTACAACGAAGCGTCCGTCTTTACGGATTAATACGTCGTCGAAGTAGATTTCACCGCCGCCGTATTCAGGGCGTTGGATACATACTAAATCCCAGTGGATGTTAGAGTTGTTGCCGTTCCATGCATCGTCGTAAGCTTGTCCAGGAGTGAAGTGGAAGCTGCCGTCGATTTTTTCATCAAATAGGATGTCGCCCATTGGATGTAAGATGTATGGGTTTACGCCGATTGCGAACTCACCAACGTAGCGCGCGCCTTCATCTGTATCAAAGATTTTGTTGATGCGTTCTGTATCGTTTGCAGTTGCTTCAATGATTTGGCCATTCTCGAATTTAAGTTGTACATTTTCAAATGTATAACCATTGTAAGGTGATGGTGTATTGTAAGAAACTGTACCGTTAACAGAATCGCGAACTGGTGCAGAGTATACTTCACCGTCTGGAATGTTTAAATGACCAGAACATTTAATAGCTGGAATGTCTTTAATAGAGAATGTTAAGTCAGTTCCAGGGCCAGTTAAGCGAACTTTATCTGTTTTATTCATTAATGCAACAAGGCTATCCATTGCCTTATCCATTTTACCGTAATCTAAGTTACATACTTCGAAGTAGAAGTCTTCAAAAGCTTCTGTGCTCATTTTTGCAAGTTGTGCCATAGATGCATTTGGATAGCGAAGAACAACCCAGCGTGTTTTTGGAACACGGATGTCTCTATGTACTTTTTTACCAACTGTTTGACCATGGATTTTCATGCGTTCACTTGGAACGTCTGCTTGTTCGTTAATGTTATCGCCTGAGCGAAGACCGATGTAAGCATCCATGTCTTTCATTACGCTTGCTTCATATGCAGCGATTTGCTCGAAGTGTTCTTCAGTAGCACCCATTAATAAAGAGCGGTCTACTTGATGATCTTTTAATGAAACGAATGGGAAACCACCAGCTGCATATGCTTCTTTTACAAGTGCAGTTACAAGTTCTTTTTGTAAACCAAAGTTTTCGATTAATACTTTTTCGCCCTTTTGTAAGCGGATTGAGTAGTTAATTAAATTATGCGCTAACTTTTCAATACGTGGATCTTTCATATGTAAAGCCTCCCTACTAATTGTGTATCCTTTCTTATTGTAACCTACTTGCTGGAATTTGTTTAATGATTTATGTTACATTTGACGAATAAGTATGAAAATTCTAATGGAACTACAAGGATTAGAACGAAACAGAAAATGATTGTATAATAGGAGAAAGTATGAAAAAGATAAAGGAAGTGATGAGATGCAAGTTCTTTTATATGTAAGTGCAGCTATTATTGCAGTTGCTTTCGCTGTATTGGTGGTATATGCATGCAGAACGTTATTATCGGTTCAAAAGACGCTTGAAAACGTCGCAAGCACGCTAGAAGGATTAGAGAAGCAAATGCAAGGGATAAGCGTAGAAACGGAGCAATTATTACATAAAACGAACGCGTTAGCTGATGATATTCAACAAAAGTCCCAGTCATTAAATAAAGTAGTAGAAGGTGTAGATGGAATCGGAACGACAATTCATTCTTTAAATACGAAGCTTCGGAATGTATCGGATTCTGTTACGAATGAAATTGAGAACAATGCGGATAAAGTAGCGCAAGTTGTACAATGGAGTAGTGCGGCGATTGAAGTATATAATCATTTTCGAGCGACTAGACAAGAGAAAAAGCTAGAAAAAGCGGAGAAGAAGTTAGAGAAAGCAGAAAAGAAAGAGAAGCGCTCTAGACTTCCAATTCGGATGAGAGGTGAGTAACGTGAGCATGACAAAAATTGAAACAATGGAAGAATTTGAAGCATTATTAGAACAGCCAGAGCCATATATTCTTTTCAAACATAGTACAACATGCCCAATTAGCCACGGCGCATATACAGAATTTCAGGCGTATTGTAATGAGGCAAAAGAAACACCAGCATATTATTTATTCGTACAAGATGCGAGAGAGGTTTCGAACCGTATTGCAGAACACTTCGGTATTAAACATGAATCTCCACAAGTGCTATACATAAAAGATGGGATCGCAGTATGGCATACGTCCCATTGGAATATTAAGAAGTCAGCTTTAGAAGAGAATGTGAAGTAGGGAGAAGCAAGCGAATATGCTTGCTTCTTTTTATGGAAATGATTTAACGCGGGCTCTTACGTTTAAGAAGATACAAAAGGGTTTCTTGGAAATTCTTTTGTTTTTTTTCGTTATTCAATATTTTATCGAGTTTTGCAAAACCTACAACTAAGCGAATATCCCTGTTTTCTAAAAAAAGCTGCATATATTTAGCGAATAAAGGTTGAAACCAGTGTTCATTTCTTAAACGCTTTAAATTTTCATTGATTTTCTCTTCTGTTGGAAAACGCTCTGCAGCTTCCAATTGAGTGATGAGATTTCCTAAAATCTCGAGTAACGTAGTATCCATAACACACGTCCTTTCTCTCATATATTATGTATATAGGATTAGAAATAGTATGTTCTTCATTTCTTAGTAGTGTCGAAAATGGAGTTGCTTACTGCAATATGACATAGTAGCGTAAGCTTTTAATTTTTGTTATTTATTCTCTTCATATCGTATGAAAACCTTCAAATATATTTTTGGAATGGATGGTAACAAAGCTTTTTTCCTAAGGAAATAAGAGAACGATTCCGAGTGCAATGTATATCATGTGACAACCTCACGTCTATTCGATATAATAAGTTAGCTTAAACGTGATAATACAAGTAATGTAACATATATAAACAATTTTGAAAGAGGTGGCTTTCTTATGGCATCACAAGAATTAGATCGTTTACGTTCTCAAATTGACCAAATGAATCTACAAATTTTAGAATTACTAAATGAAAGAGGTCGTCTTGTTCAAGAAGTCGGTAAATTAAAAGAAGTGCAAGGTGTAAAACGATTTGACCCTGTACGTGAAAGAAGCATGCTTGATTTAATTGCAGAAAATAACGATGGACCATTTGAAACATCGACTCTTCAGCACATTTTTAAACAAATTTTTCAGTCAAGCCTGGAATTACAAGAAGATGATCACCGCAAAGCGCTTCTTGTTTCACGTAAGAAGAAAGCAGAAGATACAATTGTTGATATAAAAGGTGAAAAAATTGGCGATGGTAATCCGCATTTTATTATGGGGCCATGTGCAGTAGAAAGCTATGAGCAAGTACGTCAAGTTGCCGAAGCGATGAAAGAACAAGGTTTAAAATTGATGCGCGGTGGTGCATTTAAACCTCGTACATCTCCTTATGATTTTCAAGGTCTTGGTGTAGAAGGACTGAAGATTTTACGCCAAGTTGCAGACGAATATGATTTAGCCGTTATTAGTGAAATCTTAAATCCAAATGATATTGAAATGGCATTAGATTATGTAGATGTCATTCAAATTGGAGCGCGCAATATGCAAAACTTTGAACTGCTTAAAGCTGCGGGTGCTGTGAAAAAACCAGTATTATTAAAACGAGGTTTATCCGCAACAATTGAAGAGTTTATATATGCGGCAGAATATATTATTGCACAAGGGAACGGCGATATTATTTTATGCGAGCGCGGCATCCGAACATATGAGAAAGCAACGCGTAACACGCTAGATATTTCCGCTGTTCCGATTTTAAAGAAAGAGACGCATTTACCTGTTGTAGTCGATGTAACGCATTCTACAGGGCGTCGTGATCTTCTGTTACCGACTGCAAAAGCAGCGATGGCAATCGGAGCTGACGCGGTTATGGCTGAAGTGCATCCTGATCCAGCTGTTGCGTTATCAGATTCAGCACAACAAATGGATATTCCAGAATTCAATGAGTTTATGAAAGAATTAAAAGCATTTCGCGGTAGATAATAGATCATTCTTTTTTCGTCTATGCGACATTGGTTGCATAGACTTTTTACAGAAAATATCCTTTTTTGTATAAAAAATACGAAAATACGAGAAAAGAAGCGAATTTTTTCGAAACTTTTGCGGGAAAATATTGTATGAGCCTGTATTTTTATCGTATCATTAGTAAAAGGACTCGGGACGATTGGCGACATCTTCAAATAGAGTTGATGTCTTTTTTTCATTCAAGTGAACCGATACATAAAAATAGATAACATAATATAGAAGGAGTGTGCAAAGAGATGAACGTAACAATCTATGATGTAGCGCGCGAAGCAAACGTTTCAATGGCAACCGTATCACGTGTTGTAAACGGTAACCCAAACGTAAAACCTACAACAAGAAAGAAAGTATTAGAAGCAATTGATCGCTTAGGATACCGTCCAAATGCGGTAGCACGTGGACTAGCAAGTAAAAAGACAACTACAGTAGGTGTTATTATTCCAGATATCTCAAATACGTTTTATGCAGAACTTGCACGCGGAATTGAAGATATCGCAACAATGTATAAATATAACATCATTTTGAGTAACTCTGATCAAAATAAAGAAAAAGAGTTCCACTTATTAAATACAATGCTTGGGAAACAAGTGGACGGGATTGTATTTATGGGTGAAGATATTACAGACGCCCATGTAGAAGAGTTTAAAAAGTCTCCAGTACCAATCGTACTAGCTGCATCATTTGATGAGCAAAATGAGACGCCATCAGTAAATATTGATTATACACAAGCAGCTTATGATGCAATGAAGCATTTCCTCGAAAAGGGTCATAAACGTATCGGCTTCGTATCTGGTCCTTTCATCGACAAAGCGGGAAGTGCAAAGAAATTACAAGGTTATAAAAAGGCTTTAGAAGAAGCTGGTATTGCATATGATGAAGAGCTTGTAATTGATGGAGATTACACATATGACTCAGGTCTAGAAGCATTTGAAAAGCTTTGGGGACTTGATCAAAAACCAACAGCAATCTTCGTGTCTTCAGACGAAATGGCATTAGGTGTAATCCATGCGGTACAAGATGCTGGACTAAATGTACCAGAAGACATAGAAGTACTTGGCTTTGATAACACACGCCTTGCATTAATGGTGCGCCCACAACTGTCAACAGTTGTACAACCAATGTATGACATCGGTGCAGTAGCAATGCGTCTATTAACAAAATATATGAACAAAGAAAAAGTAGAAGATCATACAGTTATCTTACCTCACCGTATTCAATTTAGAAATTCAACGAAGTAAGAATAGAAAGAACTCGCAGCGTGGTGCTGTGAGTTTTTTTGTTTCAATCATACGTCGCTTAAGAGTAATTTTCCCTATTACAACGCAATGTCATGTATAATAGAAAGAAAAGGGTTGTGAGGGGAGGAGAAGAAATGATCGTTCTTTGGATAATTACGCTTTGCATGACTGCTTTTTTTGCTTATATGACGTTAAAACAAAATGGTTTAAAGCGATTTATTCCAGGAAGTATTCTTGCCGGAATTGCCCTTATCACGTATGTAACTTCTATTTTTATAAAAAATGTTTCAGTCAGCTTGAGTGCAAATTTTGTATTTGTAGGAATTACATTATTTGCAGGTTCAATTATGGTATTAATGGTTGCCGGTATTATTTTGTTCATTCATATGAATTCTGAAACGTTATAAGATATAAAAAAGGCATGTCCCACCGGGCATGCCTTTTGTCCGTTCAATTATGCGTTGTCTTTTGAAGCATTTTGTTGTTTCAATAGGTCGCGAATTTCGCCAAGAAGTATTTCTTCTTTTGTTGGTTTTGGTACTTCTTCTTTCTTTTCTTCTTCTTTTTTGAATGCTAATTTATTGAACAGCTTAATGAATAAGAAGATAGAGAATGCGATAATTAAGAAGTCAACAACCGTTTGAATGAATACACCGTATTTTACAACAGCCTTTCCAAATGTAAAGGAAAGCCCTGTGAAGTTTACTCCACCAAGTAGTAATCCAACTAATGGCATGATAACATCGCCTACTAATGAAGAAACAATTTTACCAAATGCACCACCGATGACAACCCCGACAGCTAAATCTAGGACGTTCCCTTTTAAGGCGAACTTTTTAAACTCGTTCCACATGTATAATTCCCATCCTTTCTACGATTCACTATGAAATTT
>NZ_JBALQK010000280.1:0-15608 GCF_036965845.1 Bacillus sp. JJ1127
ATTACTCATAATATATATGTTATAATCCTTGTTTTTCCCTAATAAACAGCAGTGCTCTACACATGAAAACAAATCGTTATCAACACCTATAAATGTAATGGTTAATTTACCACATAATTAATTGATTACACACGATGCCCATAATAAAGACATTTCTCATGGTTTTTATCGTTATTACTTATGAAAAAGCTATATAATCATCTAAAATGATATTTTCGGCATTTAAAAATGATTCTCTAGCGTTTCTTACGGTTTCTCGCAGTGGCTGTATACAATTAAATGCTTTGTCACTTGCTATTAAAAAGCGTTGTTTCGCTTGTTTTGAAGTAAATTCAACTTTGAGCAGTTCATATAATTGTTATTCTTCCACGTACAAAACAGTTTGAAATCGCGATAAATATTTTATATAACGCTGATCTACATCTTCAAGTAAGCGCATTTCCTTTGCGATTACATCAATAATTAAAATCGGTGCATCTTTAATATAATTCAAAAAATAACGTTTCATTATGCTGAAAGTACGCTTTTTCGTGAATTGAAATAGCAGATGTATCATAGAAATAAATATTTTGTCTTTCAAGAATAATATCTATTATCTCTTCTAATTCTGTAACAAAATGTGTATGTAGTTGAATAAAGTTTGTTAATTCTGGAGATGTCAATTCACGCCATCTCCCTTCACCTTATAGAAATAGCGCGTTATTTCTTCCAACACTTGTTTATTTGCCTGCTGTGCTGCTTCTGATAATGTATGTTGCTGCATCATTTTTTCTATTTTCCTCGATAATTTGGGGAAGATCTACAAAATTAAGCTCAGGCATGCGATTCACCCATATTATAAATCTCAATAAGATCACAAAGTTTCGTTAATTGACGTAGTCCCTCTTCCCCACTCTCTGATAACATTCCACCTGCTGAAAATAGAAAGGCATGCTCTTCTTGACCTTTAACCGTATTATGAAAATCCTCTTTCATAAAAAATGTATGCTCATGTCCTAAACAATCCGCTAAATTTGCAGCAAAATCATAAATTCCATTCATTCTTTTTCCATTTAGATAATCTGAAAAGTTCGACTCAGACACCCCTAGTCTTTTGGCCAAGCGCTTTCTTTTCAAACCTTCAGCCTCAATATATTGGTTCATATTCTTTACGATAAATTGTAAATACATTTCTTTCACTTCCTTTTTTATGTGATACATTTTATTTTTATTGATACTGAAAGAATTCTCTTAAATCGAAGAATAAAGCCACCCCCTGGATATTCATATAGAAAGCGGCTTTGAATTTTCTCAAAAACAATCCCAATTATAAAGTACATTTGTAAAATCTAAATTTATCAGGTCTTCTTTTCTTATAAAGAAATTTGCAACGCCGCCATCTCCCCACATAATCCCTAAAGAATCATCTGTATCTATTTGCAGCAGTAAAAATTAACGATCCAATTTCACTCTCATTTTTTGTGCTGACGGCGGACAAATCAAGTTATATTCTAAAATCTTTTTATTAATCGTACGAACTAATTTAGCTGCTTCTTTTGAATCAATATTCTCTTCCAGTTTTTCTTTTAATTGATCAATTTCTTTCGAGAGCTCAATCCACCTAGGTAAAACATGATTATCTTTTAATGTTTTATAAAGTTGTTTTTCGGGATTATACGAAAGGCTTTTATCAATATTAAGTGGTTTCCCCTTACCAGGCAGGTCATCAAAAACTCCTGACTTTTCTGCTCGTTTAACGATAGAACTAATGTGATCTTCATATGTGAAATCCCAAACTTTCTCATCTTTTACTAAAATCTCTTGTTTTTTTAATTCTTTATCTAAGTTCTTTTGATTCATATTCTCTCTCCTCATTTCTTTTAAAGATAACGTTTTTGAATTATTCAGTGCTAACAAACCGTCAGAAAGATTTTTACGCAACCAAATCTCGTCATGACCGCCTTGAAACTCACTGTAGGTAATTTAGGTATTCTTTTTCTTTAAGTGTCTTATATAGGCTTCTACTAGCTTTTATTCTCAAGGATGCCAGCTGCCATATACATACGAAATCGTAACGTATTTTTATAGGTACTTCTTTTTTTATAAATAAATTCCTATATAAACAAAGTCATAATATTGTATATTTTATGAACAAAAAAACACACAAACAATATAGTCTGTGTGTTTTTATTCTTTCTCAGCAAGGTAGTAAAATAATAATTTACGTGCCTTTTCATAATACATATAGTCTCTATAAAATAACGGATAGTTTTCAATCTTTTTCTCTAGAAAACGAAATTGTTTAAATTGCTCAAAAAATGATGTGCGCAGCAAATTGATTTGATGAAACGGAATTTTTTCTGCCTTTCCATTTAGGACATAACTTAAAGTTCCCGCAATATTCATCCAGTAGATGTTAAGGGCAGCACTTAAACAATCATCTTCAGAAAATGCGTCTTTAAAATCTTTACGCATGTTACGTACATCACGACACGGAAATGGCTGATATAAAGAATCATGTAGTCTCTGTAATTCTTCAAAAATTACTTTTTTCCCTAGTATCAATTGTTCACCCCTATCGTTATCATTTCTGTATCCATTTTAATAACTGTCCATATTGATTCTTTGCATCCTGATACCCAAGATTATATAAATTAACAAGCTTGTCTTTATTTCGTTCAATCCCGCTTATAGGAAGCTGGACACTTGGTTGAATGACAAAAAAGTTATCTTTTTGTTCATTAGAACTCATATAAGAAATTGTTTCATTATACAATCGATAATGTTCTACTAAGAGCTCTGATATTTTCGGATAACGTCTATATAATAATTTGGCCATCGATGAAAATCTATTCCGATGTTTTATATATCCTTTTGGCTTTGTCATAATCACAACATTTTTGCGAAAACCATCCTCTTGCGCCTTTCGAATAGGAACAGGGTCAATTATCCCGCCATCTAATAATTTTTTACCATCATAATCTACAGCAGGTGCAATAAACGGTACAGAACTGGATGCACGAATAATTTTTAATATATCATTTCCATGCTCGTGTTTATTATAATAAACAGCTCTTCCTGACTCACAATCCGTTGTCCCAATTACAAACTGCTCACTTGTATCAAGAAAGGTTTGAAAATCAAATGGTACAATTTGATTTGGTACTTCATCAAAAAGAAAATCCATACCAAATAATTCCCGTTTCCGTATGAAGTTTCGATACGAAATGTAGCGATGATCAGACACTAGCTCTGTATTTACTTTTTTATTTCTGCCTTTTTGACGCGATAAGTACGTTGCACCCATGCATGCTCCGGCAGAAACGCCAACTACATAGGGGAAAAATACTTCATTCTCCATAAAGTATTCGAGTACTCCTGCAGTATATAAGCCTTTCATTCCTCCGCCTTCTAATACTAAACCGATATTTTTCATGTATACGCCCTCTGCACTTGTTTCTTGATTTTATTAATAATTCTATTTTAGCACAAGATATTATGATGAAGTATTAATAAATTCATTGCATTTTCTTTAAAAAGCTCTTGCTGTATTGTAAGAATCTATTACTCTATAACGTGATACAATAAAAGTAACTCATTCCATAGATCTAAAGGAGGAATTTCATATGGGTTTATTTAGCGGTATTTTAGGAAATGCGTCTGATGCGAATACAGATAGTGTAGAACGTGACTTGCAAAAGATTATGCTTGATGATGAACAAGTTGAACATGCCTATAAACTAATTCGTGATTTAATTGTATTTACAAATCGCCGAATGATTTTAGTAGATAAACAAGGAGTAACTGGTAAGAAAACAGAATATCATTCTATTCCTTATAAAAACATTACACAATTTAGTATTGAAACAGCAGGTCATTTTGATTTAGATGCAGAACTTAAAATTTGGATATCTAGTATGGAACAACCGATTACAAAAGAATTTAAAAGTGACGACAGTATTTTAAGTGTTCAAAAAGCATTAACAAAATATACAACAAAATAACATTTTGTATTTTTATGCAAAAACAAAAGTATTAACCCCGTATTTTTTGGAACAACATGCACTGATTTGTTTTAAAAATACAAAAGACTTTTTTCTTATATTATATAAAGAGGGATAGAAAATACAGATTTACTCTGTTTTATCTATCCCTCTAAAATCTATTTTTATACTGCCTTGATATAATAAACAAGTGTTGTATGATCATTCAATTTCGTTCTTACGCCAGTCTTAGTGTAACCCATTTTTTCATATAAATAACAATTACGTTCTTCCTCTAAAATGGTGTCTAGTTCCCAACTAGTTGCTTGAGGGAACATCTCCTCTATTAAAAGCATCACTTTCTGAGCTACCCCTTTTCCTTGATAAGTAGGCAAAATAAACATAGGACTTATCCGAAATTGCGTCTGCTTTTTCCAATGAACAGATATAGCTCCCACAAGGATATCACCAACTAATATTTTATAAACTCTACCATACGGATTATTTATTCTTGTAATTACTTTATCGACGGTTTCATTTGCAGGATTTGTCTCGTAATCCTTATATTTTTCTAGTAACGGCATAAATGCCTGTACTTGAATATTAAAAATAGATTCTGCATCCAACTCTATCGCTCTTTCTAATGCTATTTTCATAACACCCTTACCATCCTAAACGTTTTCGTAAAGAAGTAATATGTGCAGTATGATGAAGACCGTGCCATGCGTATAATCCAATTGCAACCGCAAGCTTTGTCTCTCCTGATTCCGGATGATTAAACGTTTTTTCTAGATCAGCAGCTTCTAAAGAATATAATAGATTCACCCATCTTTTATGTAATGATTCTAACAATACAAGCGAAACATCTACTGGTAATCTTGAATCTGGAAGCTCTGCCCATTTTTCTTCTCTATACGGCTTAATCGTTGGATTATTTTCTGTAAGTGCTAACTTAAATCGAATATAACTATTCATATGACTATCAACGACATGATGAACAACTTGACGAACTGTCCATCCACCAGTTCGGTACGGTGTATCTAACTGGTGTTTATCTAAATCCTTAATTGCCTTTGTTAATTCGTGAGGAAGATCCTCGATTTCTTGAATCCATTTGTCTATCATTTCTTCTGTAATATTTTCTTCATAAGTAAATTGCCCAATTGGATAACGTAAATCCTTCATTGTATTGTACCCCTTTTGTTTAAAAGTTCTATTTATACTATATTAGTATATTTCCAAATGTAATGAATGAAATCCATTTTTTGACCGTTTAAGTTTATAGATCCTTTATCGATTGCCATGCGTGAAAAGCCGTTTTTTTCTAACACTTTTTGCGAGGCGATATTATTATTTGTTGTTTTTGCATGAATTTCAGTAACCTGATAGCTGACTGCTTGATCTAGAAGTAACTTTACCGCCGTAGCTGCGATGCCTCTTCTAAGAAACTTTTCTCCCACACGATAACCTAAATACCCTAATTGTTTCTCTTTCTCTATATCTACTAAATTTATGCGACCAACAATTCTATTCTCCATATTACGGACGAGGTAAAAGTAAGAAATTCCTTCTTCTTGTTCTTTTAATAGCTCATCAAGTTGCTGCTGAAATACCTCGTAAATATAATAATCTGGACCACGACTTGGTACCATTTTTTCGAAAAACTCTCTGTTATAGCATTTAAAAGCAAATAATTCTTCAGCATCTTGCTGCTGTAGTTTTTCTATGTACACTTCCATTCATCACTCATCCTTTTTCAAATCAGCTAACTATTATATGTTCTTCTCCTAAGAATAAATATCCTGCTACTAAATTTTCATTATGTTCTTTTCATCCAACAGTATGATTTCCTTTTTCACTTTTATTCATCCTTCCCCTTCATTACAAGTACCGTATGAGAAAATAGCCCACATGCAATGCCTATCTAATAAAGTCGTGATTGATACTAATAGCTTGAATTACGCTCTCCTTTCTTCGTGAAATAGAAAAAGGCAATCGATACTAAATCGGTTGCCTTGAAATACGTATATTTTGTTTAGTTCCTATGCCACTAAGCTCTATGCTATTATCTCTTTCTTACAGCTTCAAAAGTGATGATTTGACTTGCATTCGTTAGTTGTTTTTCATAAACATAGTCAGCAGAACATGTAATATCAGAAAAACCTATACTTTCTAAAATAAGCTTAAACTCTTCAATTCCATACCAATGCATTGCAAAACGTTGTAACTCGGTTTGTATCAACTTTCCTTGACGCCATTTTTCGTATTTTAAATACGACACAGTAATTTGGTTAAGCCAATCCATTTCAATCGATTTGTTTTCCAATGTAATCTCATCTCCGTTAGGTAGAGAAAAAGTTGATGTATTAACTTCTCCTGCTTTCCAATCATAAGGTAGGAGAAGATCAACAATCAAACGTCCACCCAACGCCAGATGTTTATAAAAACATTTCAATGCGTTTAAGGAATCTGCACGACTTTCAATTAAACAAAATGAACCAGTAGGAATAATAATCGCCTCATAATTAGCTGGTAATGAGAATTCCTGCAGTTTACCCTGATACAAATGAGGATTTAGGCCTCTTTCCTCGCAACGTTTACGACAAGAATCCAACATTTCGGGAGAAGAATCAATTCCGTCAACTGTATATCCAGCTTCAAGAAGTGGGATAATCACACGTCCAGAGCCAACCGCTGCTTCGAGAATACCCCCTTGGCAATTCTTTAATCGTTCTTGATAATATTCAATATCCCCGCTTAAAGAATAACCCACAGGCTTTGTAAAATCATAGAGTTCCGTGCAAAGTGTACTGTAATTACTAAACATTTAATTTATCCCTCCGTTTTGTTGTACGGAAAATGTTTAAAAAGAAACCCCTATAATGTATTAACCCTTCCGTACCTCTAATTTAATTGGTAAGTGGAAAGATCTGACTGTCATAATATATCACTCACTTTCAATAAAGTATAATGATACTTTACCATGATTTACCTTTCTTAAAAAGAGAATAAAAGATTTACAGGTTCCTTTTGACTATATCTTTTCAAGAACACTCTTCCTTAAAATATGCCAGTAAACTGTAAAGTTAAAATTAAAGCGCCTAAAGCCCAAACATAATACGCGAATACTTTAAGAGAATGTCGTTTTAAATATTGAATCATCCAAGATACGGCTATGTATCCAAAGAATGCTGCGGATAAAGTACCAACGATCAGCGATGTACTTGAAATTGCTTCGGCTTTTCCTTGAAATACGTCCACAGATTGTAAAACAATGGCTCCAACAATAGCAGGTGTGGATAACAAAAAAGAAAAATACGCTGCGGTTTCACGATCTAATTTTCTCCATAGTGCAGCGACAATCGTCATGCCAGAACGAGAAATTGCTGGAAATATAGCAACCGCTTGAAAAGAACCGATAATAAAGGCATCTTGATATGTAATGTCATCCATCTTTTTACGGCCATTTTTTTGTTTTTCTGCCATATATAAAAACAAACCCGTCACTAAAAACTCCCATCCAATTGTTACACCTGTCTTTGAAATATCTTCAAAGAAATCTTTAAATAATAAACCGATAATGATTGCTGGAATTGTCCCAACAATAAGCAAGAACATAAGCTTTGAAAATGGATTTTTAATTAAATAAATAAATTCTTTTTTATAGTAAATAAACACTGCGAGCAGTGTACCAATATGAAGCATCGTATCTAAGAAAAGACCCGCTTCATCTAAGTTAAATAAATGTCTTCCTAGGTACAAGTGACCGGTACTGCTTATAGGTAAAAATTCTGTTAACCCTTGAATAATTCCTAATATAAAAGCTTCTAACCAGTTCATGATGGTCTCCTTTCTTGTTTGCTTGTACCAGTATATGAAATAGATTTTGAGAGTATGTGGATAAGAAACATAAAAACAACCACTTAAAGTTTAGTGGTTGTTTCATTCATACTAGCCTTTATAATTTCTTTATCCAATCATCAAAATTATCACTTTCTAAATTCTTAACACTTTCCGTCATAGTTTTACTTGTCTTTCTTGAATAATCAAATGTTTTTAACGTAATGTCCTTTTATATAAAAAATCCTCAAATCATTATAGATTTAAGGATCAATAAACATTATATATACAGTTATTATTTGTAAAACACCTTATCAACGTTATATTTCGCTTGAAACTCATTAATAATATATGTTTCGTAAATTTCCCTTTCCAGTGGATCTTCTACAATACATACATCAATACGATATACTTCGTCACGATGTGCTTTAATTGGTGACACGTTGTCTTCAAAATGCTTTTTAATTCGTTGTCTAATCTTTCTTGCTTTCCCTACAAAAAGAAGCTCGTCATTAATATTATAAAACATAAAAATGCCGCCTTTATCTCTTGGGAACAAGTGGAAATCAATGAATCCATGAATTGGAGTAATTCTTGGTTCATCTCCTTTTATGACTTGTTTTCTTTCTGTTATAGAAACATCAACTGCAGGTACATCAATTTTAATCAAGCTACTTCACGTCCTCTTTTATTATAAAGGTAAATAATAGCACAATTATGTAAGAAAAGCTATTCGTGTTGATAATAAATACAGTTTAATTAAATGTACACGAATGATTTTGCTAAATAAGTATGCTTTGAAAATATTCTCAAAACCAGCTTTCAGTATCTACTAAATATTTATAGGTATATCATTCATGCATTTTCTCCAAATCATATGATCACATGCCTTACCCCAATAATCCTTTAGCAAATAATCAGGACCTCCAAATTTTTTCTTCCATATTTTCTGTGCATTGGTATATCCACTATCCAAACAGAATTCTTTTATTCCTTTGCCTAATAAGGTAAGAAAAATCGCATTTAAAAGCAAATTCCCTATGCCACGTCTTTGGTAATTTGGGAGTACAAATACAGTTCCCACTTCATACAAATCTTTTAATGCGCCATCTGTGCAAATATTAATGAGTTGACTAGATGGACCAAATTCAATTGTCCCGATAATTTTATTACACTGTTTATCTACAGCTATCAAAAAATATCGATCTTTCCCATTACTATCAAAGTCACATATCAAGTACTGCTTTTTATTTTCAATTTCCTTTTCTATATCGTCAACTAACTCCGATAAGCCTTCTTTAGCAAATGTATCTATAATGACTGTATGAAATAATTGATGTAACTCTTCATAGTCTTCAATGGTTGGTCTTCTTATTTCAACGTTAGACACGTATGACAACTCCTTAATCCTTTAACATTTTATGTGTAATTGTTTTGTGCTATCTATTTCAAAATTACAATCAATATAGCTTTTCTCTAAAATATGCAAAATTTCCTCTGCAAGCATAAAACTCTTACTATGTACAATATAAAAAGAAACAAAAAAAATTAGGTAGTTGTCCCTAATCTTTTTTGTTTCTAGCTCTACAACTATTCAATTGCGCCAGCTACATCATAATGACTTAAATCTAATTCTATCGGCTGGCCTAAAGCAAGTTTTGCAAGTTCAGATCCTAAGTACGGACCAGCAGTTAACCCCGAGGCACCTAGACCATTTGCAACGAGGATCCCTTTGAAATTAGGTAGTGGGCCAATTACAGGTAAGAAGCCTGGTGTGAACGGTCTAAATCCAACTCTTGTCTCCAGCATTGTACTATTTTCTAAACCTGGAGCGATTGACAATGCTTTATCAAACACTTCATGTAAGCCGCCTGCTGTTACTCGGTAATCCAAACCAGTATCATTTTCATGTGTTGCCCCTACAACAATCCGTCCATCTTCAAAAGTTAAAATATATTGATCGTTTGGCGGCATAACAACTGGCCAACTTTCAGTATCCGTATTTGGCATATGTAAATGAACAATTTGTGCTTTTTGGAAAGTTACTAAGAAATTAACGTCCAGCGGTTTTAAAATTTCGTTTGCCCAAGCTCCTGCTGTTACAATTACTTGATCTGCTATTACTGTTTCACCATTTACTGTAACACCTTTGATATGATTGTTTTCATGAATCAAAACTGCGTTTCCTTTTATAAAAGTAGCACCATGTTTTTTGGCTGCATTTACAAGAGACTGACGAAGCGCTCGTCCATTTACTCTTGCAGCACCACTTATATGTACAGCACTATATTCTTCAGATAATGGCGGGAATAATTTTTTTGTTTCCTCTTGTGATAAGCGAGTAATTTCACCAATTTCAGGAGCATCCTCACGTCGTTTATATGCTCGCTCTTCCATTTGATCCAACTTTTTTTCGTCCGTATGAAGACTAATGGCACCTACACGGTTATAACCTGTATCTGTTTCGCCATCTGCTTCTAATTGCTGAATTAAAGAAGTGTAATATCGTGCCCCGCCTTTGGCAATTTTGTACCAAGCTTGATTACGCCGCTGTGAAAGCCAAGGACATACAATTCCTGCCGCTGCATCCGTTGCCTGTCCTAAATCTTGACGGTCAATTAATGTAACATGAGCTCCCGCCTTAGCGAGGTGATAAGCAGTAGACGCTCCCAGAATTCCAGCTCCAACTACAATATATGATTTCATTTCAAACACCTTTTCTTATTCATTCTTTTATGTTTATTTACTATACAAAAGTTCCAATGCGTTCCCACAATTTCATTCTAATTACTTGTTTCATCATTGTGTATGTTTATTTTTTCTTTCTGCGGAACAAATCAATTGTTTTATACCCTTGTGAAAGGATTTCCACCATTTGTTGTAGACGTTTTTCACGTGTTTTTTGCTGCTTTGCAGAAAATAGATGGCGTGCCCAATCTTTTTGATACCCTGGTGTTAAATTTTGATAAAAGGTAAGTTCATTTGGATAATCCGCTAGTAACGCCTCAACATCTTTAATATTCTCTGCATAATCAGCGACACATTGACTAGCAGCAGACGTTTTCTTTGCTTTCTTTTTTTCACGTTTTAAACCAACAACAGTGAAAACATCATCCATACTTACCATTCGTGCGAATTTCATATCACTTTTATCTACATATCCATCCTCTCCAACTTTCAATGCTGGGAACATTTCATCTCTGTGAATAAAAGTGTTATAACGCGTATTACCTTTTTTCGGATAAGCGAAAAACAAATACCCTTTCTCAAGTAATAGTTGTTCATTATTAAGTATAAATTGTGTATGCTTGGCCATCTCGTCAATTGTTTCTACGAAAATAAAAATAGCATCATGATCTTTAGAAAGAGTAGTTGCTTGTTCAGTAAAAACATCATAATCTTTTGGTTGATTAATCACTGCCATATTATTGTATTTATTAAGTTTCAATTTATCGATAATTGTCATAGCAGGCTCCTTTTTATATTTGAGTATTCATTGTTAGTTTTATCTTACCTATATTACTATAAAAGAGTATGACCTTGCTGCGCAAACCAAACTATTTAATTCGTTTATCAAATAAATAGTTCGTTCATCGCAAAGTCCTCCTCGTAAACTCATTAGTATTTTCTTTTGTAACATGTATTTTTCATTCTTTTTAGCCTTATCTATGTACATTTGTTTATTTATTAGTTATATTATGGTTATTGAATGATTACGATTATCAATCTATCGCTTATATCAATACTTGTATTTCTTATATCCATGACAAAACTACAAAATACACGAAAATCCATTTGTCAAATGAATTCCATACGGAAGGAGGTTTGTGGTTTATTCATCGGGATATAATAATCAGTTTTCCTTTTAGATAACTGATAAAAATACAGGAGGCGACAGGATGTTTCGTACGATTTCAAACTTTATGAGAGTAGCTGAGATAAGAAGGAAAATTCTTTTTACACTTGCGATGTTAATTGTTTTTCGAATTGGCACGTTTATACCAGTTCCTCATACTAACGCAGAGGTATTAAAAATACAAGATCAAGCCAATGTTTTAGGTATGTTAAATGTATTTGGCGGAGGAGCATTGAAACACTTCTCGATCTTTGCTGTAGGTATCACACCATATATTACAGCTTCCATCATTGTACAGCTGTTGCAAATGGATGTTGTACCTAAATTTACAGAGTGGGCAAAGCAAGGAGAAATGGGCCGAAAAAAATCAGCTCAGTTTACTCGATACTTTACAATCATTCTCGCATTCATTCAAGCCATTGGAATGTCTATTGGCTTTAACAATATAGCAGGCGGACAATTAATTAAAGATCCTAGTTGGACTACATACTTATTTATTGCTACAGTTCTAACTGCTGGTACTGCATTTTTACTTTGGTTAGGTGAACAAATTACTGCTAACGGCGTCGGTAATGGAGTCTCAATGATTATCTTCGCAGGACTTGTTGCAGGAATGCCAAATGTCGTAAATCAAATTTATTTACAACAATTCCAAAATGCTGGAGATCAACTCTTTATGCATATTGTCAAAATTGTATTAATTGTATTAGTTATTTTAGCAATCGTTGTCGGTGTTATTTATATCCAGCAAGCAGTTCGCAAAATACCTATTCAATATGCGAAAGCTGTTTCAGGGAATAATCAATATCAAGGAGCAAAAAATACACATTTACCTCTTAAAGTAAATAGTGCAGGTGTAATCCCAGTAATCTTTGCTTCTGCTTTTCTAATGACGCCACGCACAATTGCGCAGCTATTCCCTGACTCTAATATATCGAAATGGTTGAATACGAATCTGGATTTTGCGCATCCATTCGGAATGACCCTTTATGTTGGGCTCATCATTGCTTTTACATACTTCTACGCATTCGTTCAAGTAAACCCTGAGCAAATGGCAGAAAACTTAAAAAAGCAAAATGGATATGTTCCAGGTATTCGTCCAGGTAAATCGACAGAACAATATGTAACAAAAATTTTGTATCGTTTAACATTTATTGGTGCCATCTTCTTAGGTGCTATCTCGATTTTACCAATCGTATTCACGAAAGTTGCAACTTTACCACCTTCTGCTCAAATTGGTGGTACAAGCTTACTCATCATTGTCGGGGTGGCATTAGAAACAATGAAAACATTAGAAAGTCAGCTTGTAAAACGTCATTACAAAGGATTTATAAAGAAAGTAAATTAACGCTTTAGACATATAAATTAAACATAATGAAACCCTCTCATTTTATATACGAGAGGGTTTTTATTTGTGAATGAGTAATAATCTAGCGAATCATTTAAAACTGACGTATAGGAGAAAAAAACTTTTGTGGATCTATATAAGTACAAATTGAAAAATCGACATAAAACCTTTCTTTTTAGGTGGGAGAAAGAATCCGGCCATGCATAGAAGCGGTCAGATCCTTTTCCTGTCCCATGCCAAGTGAAAACAAAGAAAGAAAACAAGTGCAGGTCACTTTTTGTTCTTCATAGCCGTGACGTATGTACTGGAAAATCAAAATGGATATATATAGTGGTGCAAAAAGGTTTCTTTTTAATTCTTCACTAAACAAATCATGCTTATGATTTAGAAATCAATAAGTGCAAATTCATATTAATTCAAATGCTTCTTATGATATCCTTAGACTATGTTCTACAATTTAATGTAAGGAGTTGAGTGGATATTACTACATTAGAAAATATATATAAAGCTTCTGAATTATTACTCGTTTTATCTACATTTTGCTTTTACATGTACTTACGGAAAATTAAACTAAAAAGAAAACTTACCGTTTTTGAATTTTCAATGTATATCGTATCACAACTTGCATACATTCTTTGGGGAATTAGCTTTATTTCTAAAACATGGGGTTGAAATAAAGTTGTACAGCTTTAAAAAGAATTATACCGTTTATAAAAATGATGATAATACTAAGTCGTTTTTATAAATCAGCATTCATAATTTCGCATTGTAACACTCGTTCAAAAGTACCTATTTCCTGTTGTGAGAGATTCGATGAATATAAAAATTCCATTATTGACACAAAAAACATTTCTTCCTTTTTACGGGCATGTTGATTGGGTTAAAAAGACTTCATAGTGTATCGCTACATGTCCTAAAACAACAAAAAATAATTAATATCTCTCCATATTAACTATTTTTTCAGATTGTATTCGTGTAATATCTTTTCTAACATTTCACAAGTAACTGGCTGTGCCCCAGCTGTTAGTTGATATCCAATGCGACCGTTCGGTTCTGCTGTTGCTTGTTGTAATGTTTTAATATCGTGAATTCCTTGTTGTCTTAAATGCATAAATAGTTGCTGTTCTGTCATCTTAGCACGAATTAAATTCCTTTTTAAAAGCTTTCCATTTTCAACAACAATGATGCTATTACCGTTTAAAAATTGTTCCATCTTTCGCGATTTCAATTCTAAAAAATGAATGATAATTAAAATGCTTGAAAATATAAAAGCTGCCAGAATAGACGAACCTACCTTTCTGCTTAGTACAGGTTCTACAATAATGCGTCCAATAGAGACAACAACAATAATCTCAGCTCTTGTCATCTGGCTAATAGATTTACTTCCCGTCAATTTTAAAACAAGAATCCCCGTAAGGATTAGAAGTATGCTTTCAAAAAGAATATTCATCAACAATCCATTCCTTTAATGGTAATTTATGAATAGCATTAATCACATTCTTTATTGTTTACATAGTACATAAAACCAAAACCAAGTATATACTAGATTTACCTAGCATGTACTTAGCTTTGGTTATCCTTCAATCCTTATTACTCCTCAACTCTTTACTAGATTTTTTCAAATTTCATGAAGTGTTTTTTAATTTATGCCTTCTGTCCTACTCCACAAACAAAAGAAGCGGATGTTCCCTTTTCCAATTTTCAAGAATAACATAGGGAACCTCCCTCTTCTTTTCACTTAAATAATTTGGTGAACTTATTAGTAACCACACTTGTTAGAATACCTATAACAGCACTTCCGATTATATCGAATGGGTAATGATGTCCTACCCAAATACGTGAAAAACCTGTCAAAATTGCTAATAACCACATAATAGAGCCAATGAAGCGTTGGTGAAATAAAACGGATGTCGCTACAGCAAAAGCCAGAGCAGTATGTTTACTTGGAAATGAAGAATTATTCTTCGACGGGATAAGCAAACGAACGCGATGGAAAATAAAAGGGCGAGGTTTAAAATAAAAAAATTGGATAATGCGGTTTATAAACAACGTGACTCCTGCTGAAATTCCTGCATACAAGATGATTTTTTTGTAGAAATTGTTTCTAAACCACATAAATATTAATATGACTAGGTACAGATATCGAGTCTTGTTTGAAAGAAAAACCATTACCGTATCCATAGTAGCTCCTCTTCCTGCAAGACGATTAATAACTTTAAACAACATATAATTCATTACAGATGTTCTCCTTTATTTCTGAAATAATACATAAATAGCATTCCCTCCTTAAAGAAATTCCATGTGAGATCTTCTATGTTATGCACTTTTTTAAGTCCCTTAATCAATAAGAAATGAAAAACAATTTATGATTGAATTGTCGGGACAGCCGTTGTTCGCTAGCAAATTTAAAAGGGCCCCCACAATCTATAAACCATACCTCCAACAAAGAACACTAAACCTAAAACTAATACTATAAAAACAAGGATTGATTTTTTATTATCTTCCATGAAATTTACCTCCTAAAAAATTGTTGATTCTGTATAAATTTCCCCACCATAAAAACCTTTAGTCATAATTATGGCTAAAGGTTTTTATCATCATA
>NZ_JBALQK010000280.1:15673-20553 GCF_036965845.1 Bacillus sp. JJ1127
ACAAACTATCTATCCGGTTAAAATAGATTAAAACTTTTTTATTTGTCCTTGAATGTCTCCAGTTTAATTTTATCTATTTCCTTAACTTGATGACTATGATCAGACAGGTAACCATTTTTAACTGTCTCTGGTGAACCAAGTATCCTTATACTATACCCATCGATATATTATTTGTTCAAGAGAATACTTGAGATAGTCGAGTTAAGTGCCTTTTCGGCCAGGGAATTCTGCTGTATTATGGAAGATATGTACCGTTCTGTTTTTAATTGGGAGTTCCGTTGCTTTTAGCCTGCTAAAAAGAATGGTGTTATATGTTAATAAGGGAATTGTCCCAACAGAGAATATGGCACAGACAAGGATTAAAAATTTTTTCAAGGTACGAAAGTTGAGTAACTTAGTTTAGATAACCTTTTCAACAAATTTCTAATTTAAGGAGTACTGGGTATGAGAGAACGCATTATAAGAGCTTTTGTTGAAGAGATTCATGATAAAGGCATGAAGTTTACAATGGATGATTTAGCGAAACGCATTGGTGTAAACAAACGATATCTTTATCAACATTTTTCTTCAAAAGTTGAAATTTTAGAATTAATCATTGATCAATCGTTATCAGAATTCGATGAACAAACAGAACAAATTATGAATAATACATCTTTAAGCCTAATTGAAAAGATCAGACAGATTTGTACTGTGTTACCCAATTTTGAATTTTACGACTTCAAAGTGTTGGAACAAATGAAGCGCTATTACCCGGAACAATGGAAAAAAGTGAATGACGCTTTGAGCGAGTGGGAAGCTCTGCGCTTGCTACTCGAAGAAGGTATGCAGCAAGGTGAACTCATTGAAATCAATCCAACACTCGCTGTAAAGCTGATCATAGATGCTACAAATTCTGTCTTTGATCAACGTTTTTATATGGAAAATAATATGACCTTACCAGAAGCACTCTCATCTATCGTAGACGTATTATTGTTCGGCTTAGTCAAAAATAAATCATAATAATGGTCTATTAAAAAACGGGTAAAGGAACGTTTGTTACACCCGTTTTTTTGTCTTTATAGGGCCTTTTTGCCTTCTGTATGATCCTGAAAAACGATAGCTCTATCAACTATCATTTTTATTTGAATATTCTGAATTTTATTCACATAAAATAAGCAGCAATCGCATATGACGCAAGGTCGGATAATAGCGCTGTGCATCATAAATCACAAATATTTAGGCAAAGTATATGGCTATGATGAGCGAATGCCGCTCCTAATTTTACATTATTTCAAATTGATCTCATGGTTCATTTTATAATTCTTTTTCAAAAATTTTGGGCAATCCCATTCACAAACAAGATCTTTAGCCAAGGAAACGACCCACTCCTTTGTAATATGATATTTTTCTCTATCAACAGTAATAAACACTTCACCATCTGTCACATAGAAAACTTCCTGCTCTTCTACATGCCAAGTTCCTTTATTAGGTTCGCCTACCCACGCTTCCCAAGTGTCAACACCTAATTGTTGTGCTTCATCTGCTGTAAGTTTTTTCGCAAAAAACATGATAATCCTCTCTCTTTCTTATAGGTAATTTTGAAGGAATAAGTTCTATAAACGTACTGTCTTAACATTCGTATCTTTTAAACGTTTGAACTCTTTTTTCATAAAGTATATGGCAATGAGAACGCCAGGAATTTCTGCAGCAGGGCCTGCGTACCATATACCTTCTACACCCCAGAATTTCGGGAAAATAAATAGAAACGGGAACAAGAACAACAGCATTTTGCTAACATTAATAAACGTTGCGGTCCAGTTTCTCTCTTGGGATTCGAAATAACCGGATATAAGCAAGCTGACTGCATTAAGCATAAACAAAGAGTTGAATACAACTGTCGACCAAATGCCCAGTTTCTGCAATTCAAGATTACCGCCAGAAAAAAATGATACAATTGGATCTGCAAAAATGATTAGTAAACCTGTTGCAATCAAAAAGAAAGCAACGGTAAAAATGAGTCCAATCTTAATTGCTTGTTTAACACGATCAAGATTGCCTGCACCGTAATTATAACTAATGATCGGTTGAAGTCCTGTCATCCCACCGAGCGCTGCTAAGGCGAGCAGATTTGTAATATAACCGTTTTGAATTGTGAAAGCAGCAACGTGCAGCCCACCACCGTAGCTTTGCAGTAAATTGTTGAAGAAAATAATGGCAAAAAACATCATGAACTGACTCGAAAAAGATGCAAAACCTGTCCAAGCCACCTCACCAATTATCTTGAGATTAATCTTCATATCTTTTATTTTTGGCTTAAGCTTTGTTTTACCGAACCAAAAATAAAAGATTAGTAAAACAGGGATCGATTGTGAAATTGTATTCGCCCACGAAGAACCCATCATCCCCATGTCATATTTCACTACCATAATCCATTCTGTAATTCCGGCAACAACCGCTGCAACTAACCAACTGTTCATTGATAATACAGGTTTTTCATCGATATTGGTAAAAATACTTAGTACAACCGCCAATATCGTTATTGGCAATGAAATCCACAATAGCCGGCTGTATTTCACCGCATATGGAAGTGCATCCTGACTTGCTCCGAATAAAGTCATGATTTGGTTTTCAAAGACCAATCCAAGTACAGCTAGCAAAGTGGAGAAGAAAAGAGTAAACCATAAAGTTTGCCCCATAATACTCCTAGCTTCTTCAATTTCCCCTTTTCCAAGTCGAAGTGAAATGACCGCTCCGGCTCCTATACCAAAAAGAACGCCAAGCATACGGGTAATAACCATGATCGTAAATCCAATTCCGATTCCTTCCACTTCCAGCTCCTGAAAACCGCTGACGAAATAGCCATCGACAACCGATACCACTCCAAGAATCGCATTAGCCATAATCCCTGCCAAAGCAAACCGGAAATATAGTAAAGGAATACTTTTGGTTCCCAGTGCTGAATCATTTGCTGGCCTATTCATAATTTCTGCTGTTTCTTTCTTCGGTGAGGGACGGTTTCCTACTATTTCCATACGCATACCCTCCTAAAAATAATTTAGACAGCAAGTTAAGCCAAATTAATTCGCATACCAACCGACAGGCTTGGCATGCTGGTGGATATTGATTTGCTTCATTTCCATAAAGTGCTCCAGCCCAGTAGCACCTAACGCTCTGCCAATTCCACTTTGCTTATATCCTCCCCAAGGCCCTTCAACATAAGCGAGGTGATAACTATTAATCCAAGTAATGCCCGCGCGCAATTTACTAATGACACGTTTCGCTCGATCCATGTCTTCAGTAAATACAGCACCGGATAACGCTCCTACCCATTTCCTGTCAATGAACATGTTAATTTTCACAAATATCCCTCCTTTATGCAAAAATATCATGCAGTTTGAAACCAATATGGGCTAGATTTACAAGCATAGTTTTCTGATTATGGAACGGGAATGATTTTAGGCGTTCCTTTTCAAATCGATATCCGCCTGCATTCCCTGTAACGATCCATTGTGCCAATAACTTACCAAACAATGTCGAGAGAGAAGCGCCATGACCCGTATAACCTGTTGCGAAATATGCACCTTCTTTGGATCTGCCGATAACCGGGAATGTATCAATTGTAACCCCAATAAATCCCCCCCAACGGTATTCAATTTTGCTTCCTGCCAGTTTCGGCATCAAGTTTACCATCGCATCGTAAACTTTTTGATACACGCCATCACCTAAGTTTGGACGAATATCGCCACCGCCAAATACGATTCGATTATCTGGTGTACGACGGAAATAGTAAAGAAAACTACTCGTATCAAAAACCATACGATCTTTAGGAATGACAGTATTCAACAATGACTCTGGAAGCGGTTCAGTTGCAATAATACGTGCCGAAATTGGCAGTACGCCTTTGTTCAGTTCATTTATGATTTTTCCAGAATAACCATCTGTCGCCACAATAATGTCTTTCGCAATAACAGAACCTTTTTCTGTTTTAACTTTCACACTATTTCGACCGTACTCAATGGATAATACTTTAGAATGCTCAAAGATTCTAGCACCGATCGATTTAGCTGCTTCTCCCAAACCAATTGCATAATTCAGTGGATGGAATGAGTAACTTAAGTCATCGACTAAGCAGCCATGATAAACCGGAGAATCGATCTCTTGATGCAATTGACTTCGATCGAGTACTCTTGATTCGTACCCGAAATTTTCATTTAAGTATGCGCTTTCAAGTTTTAATTCTTCAAAATGCTTGGCTTTGTAAGCCACTACAATGTGACCTGTATTTCTAAAGTCACAGTTGATTTGATGTTCATCAATAATGCTTTTTACCAGTTCAATACCAAACAAGGAGAGATCGTTTAGCTGTCTAGCCTCGTCGGCACCATACTTTTTGGCAAGCTGCTGCATCGTTGGCTTATAGCCTGGCAATACCATCCCGCCGTTACGACCGCTGGCGCCGTATCCGATCGTTTCTTGCTCTAGGACAATGACATCCTTTCCTAATTTTTGTAAATGATAAGCAGAGGAAAGACCAGTGAAACCAGCGCCAATAATAACAACATCCGTCTCTTCATTTCCTTCTAGAGTTTTTCCTTTCTCATAGTTATTTGCAGTCGCTGACCATAGAGAAAGTGTATTCATTTGATTCATCTTATCACGTCCTTCTTCCTATTTATTTGAAAGAAACATTTTAGTGGAGAATACCGGATACAAAGGTGCACAAATTTTTTTCCATTACTTGATTTGCAGGGATCTTCTCTTTAGAAATCAAGTGATATAACTCTTGTAACTGAAAACGTTATTATAGTTACAAGTTAATTATACTGAATATACTGAATTTTTCAACTGTTTTTCTCCTTGTTTTTAGACTAATACTTTGGCAATCTCTAATGTAAGCTGAT
>NZ_JBALQK010000281.1:0-2863 GCF_036965845.1 Bacillus sp. JJ1127
ATCTCTATGTTGTTAAAATATTTTTCGGAAATAATATTATACAAGATTTATAATGTCAGTTCAGGATATTTTGTGACGTTTTTGCAAACATTTTTTCATCCATTTACGAAAAAGTTGATATCAATCTATGAACATATGGATATGATGTAGTAAGTACACAAATAAAGGGGGCGACTAATGGTTTATTTTTTAATAGCTCTCATTCATTTCATTATCCCTGCACTTATTGGGCTCTCATTATATTGGTACACCAAAAATCATAGTATCTTCTATGCTGTCCTCGGTGTCCTTCTTCCTGGTATCATTCTCATTGCACTGTTTCGCATACCTTTTCTCAACTTAATCCCACTTATTACCGCTATTTTATTTCTTATATTTTTACCAAAAATAAAAAAATAGGAAAGCAGATCATGAATGATCTACTTTCCTATTTTGATATATGTTCTGATACGGCAGACCGTGCTTCTAATTTTTCCGACTTCACAAACCATAAACCGAGAAAAATAATCCCCCCGCCAATCACTTGCTGCAATGAAATATGTTCCTTCGCCCATACTGCTGCAAATAAAACCGCCACAAGCGGTGTAATATACATATACACCATCGTATGAGATGCACCAATTTTTTGAACTCCGATATACCACATAACTAAACCGAATACCGTTACAAAGAAAATAGAATATAATAGCGCAAACCATGTCATTCCTTGTTCAATCTGAAACGGTAACGAAAAAATATGCCACCCGCTCAATATGACAAGCGGAATCGCTCCAACAACTGCTGACCACGCCGTCACGCGAAGTGCTGAATATTTTTTAATAAGCGGCCCTGCTAGTACTGGATATAGCCCCCAGCACATCGATGTAATGAGTCCAACTCCATTTCCATAAAAAGACCCCGCAAGTGAATGCCCTGCTAATAAAACAAGAGCTGCGCCAGTGCAAGCTATAATAGAGCCAACTAACTTTCGAGAAGAAAATTTCTCTTGTTTAAGTAAAATTGCAAACATCGTGGTAAAAATAGGTGAAATAGAAATAAGTAACGAAGCGTTTGTTGCAGATGTATATTTAACAGTTTCCATAAATAAAGTTTGATACAAGGCAATGCCAACAATACTGACAATAACAAGCCTTGGTATATCTCTTCGCTCCATGTACAGTGATTTTTCAATATAAAATGTAAGTACTAATAATAGCGGTGCCGCTGCTATCATACGAAGTGCCGTAAACTCAAGTGCTGTAAATTCTTCCAGCCCATATTTCGCAATTGTATAATTAACACCCCAAATAATCACAACACTTAAAAGTAATAATTCAATCCCCCATCTTCTCATACGCACACTCCTCCGCAAAGAAGATTATACAGAAAATTCAATCTAATGTACATTTTATTAGCTAAAGAATGTCATCAGAAAAAGGAGCGCACAATTCGCTCCTTCTTAATTCGTTATACTCGAATATGAAGTTTCATGTTTGGATTATAAAATTGACTCGGGCTTTTCAGCTGAAAATGTCCCCCTGATTCGTGCAAATCAACAATTAACTTATCATCCATAAACACAAGCTTCGTGCGATCTGCAATAAACTGAAATTTATTAGATTCAATGTCTACATCACGTTCATCTTTCTCTGATACAGCTACTAAATCAATAATCCCACTCATCACACAGCCGCATCCTTCATTATCATAAAATAACTTTATATAATTCGCTTCACTTGGAATCGTATCCATAATCCTTTTATATGCTGCATCTGTTACAGTAACGTACATATTGTGTTCCTCCCTATTTCTACACGTAATTTTTATATTGTATCATTCTTTTCATACATTTTACCTGTTTATTATATATAGAAAATTAAGACTAATATATACTATCTGTGATGAAGGAGGATTTATTATGCCAACTTTAAAAGAAGTACAACATGCACTAGATCATTTATTTCAAATCAAAAAATACGGAAAAGATAGTGCCTTCAGTCGCTTTATTAGCGGATCCTTTTTCATTCTCTTAATAGTTGATTGTTTGAAAAAACTCGCAGTATGAAAAAGAAATAACTTGATTTACAAAACCAATTTTACCAAAACCTTACTTCTTATAACTTTATATCTTGTTATTTGGATGTAATATTGTTACAATAATATCAAGATATATGTATACCTACATACAAAAATGAGGATTGTAATTGCAAGGTTTGAATTTTCATTTTCTCTAATGATTCATATGCAGCTTACCTTCGGCGTCGCATGCCACTATCTTTGTAAGCGTATACTTCAAACTGCTTACTTCTGTTACTTCTTGCGTTCTAATGACTTGACCATTTTGTAGTAAGTCTACTTTGACCTTTTTCAGACGATTTGTCGCATTATCGTCTTTCCATGTCTTTGTTCCTTCTACTACTGTTATCTAGGACACTTTTGTATTTGTAATGTATATATATATCTTGTCGCATAAAAATATTCATCTCCCACCAATTTGTTGGTTCTATAATTCCTTACACAAATTGATGTGGGAGACTTCTAATAAAAAACATGCCAAGCGCTTTTTTAGCACTTGGCATGTTTTTTTACTTAATGACTATAATACTAGCATCGTAGTACTATAAATAATCTAATTTTATTATTAACCTCGTTGACGACGGAATAAGATTACCCCAAAGACTAACAACAACATACCTACAAACATTGAAATAAGTTCCGTTGGTGTTCCTCCTGTTTTAGGAAGTAATGCTGTCTTCTTATCATTTCCTTTAGTAGGTGGAACTTTTGAAGCGTTATTTGTATTTGTATCTTTGTTTGTAACTTTGTTGGTATTTTTATTTGTCTCTGTGCTTGTGCTTGTACCTAGGTCTGTACCTGGATTTGT
>NZ_JBALQK010000281.1:3069-3246 GCF_036965845.1 Bacillus sp. JJ1127
TACCTGGATTTGTCTCTGTACTTGTGTTTGTACCCGGGTCTGTCTCTGTGCTTGTGTTTGTACCTGGATTTATCTCTGTGTTTGTATTTGTACCTGGGTCTGTACCTGTTCCCGTCTCTGTACCGGTGTTTGGATCTTTGTTTGGATCCTGGTTTGGGTCTTTGTTTGGATCTTTGT
>NZ_JBALQK010000282.1:0-8410 GCF_036965845.1 Bacillus sp. JJ1127
AATTGATGTATATATATCATATATTATGGGGATGAATCACAATATGTCTATTTCAACTTTAGCTCTTTTATTATTAGCAGAAGTACTCGTTGCCATTATTCTCATCGGTATTAGTATTGAAATTTGCAGCTACGGATGGAAAAAATCAAATGGAACGAAGTACTTTTGTATCTTTCTTTCTCTAACCCTCGGTACATGTAGCATACTAGGTCTTTGTGTAGCACCTGCATATTTCTTTCTACAACTCATGGAGAAAGCGTCATAAGAAAGGATGGTTGTGTATGATTACGGTTAAACGTATTGATGCCTCCGAAACATACGCGCTACGTCAAAAGATGCTAAGACCTAATCAAGCACTGATAGATTGTAAATATCCTTCCGATTATGAATTACACGCCTTTCATCTAGGTGCGTTTCAAAATGATGAACTTATCAGCATCGCTTCTTTCTCATATGAAACAGAACCTTCTTTACAAGGTAACAATCACTATCGTTTACGAGGTATGGCTACAGTACCTGCCTTCCGAAGGCAACATGCTGGTAGCTCATTAATCAAATATGCCGAAGTAATTCTAAAAGAACGCCAAGCAGAGATATTATGGTGTAATGCTCGCATTACCGTTGCAGATTACTACAAACGATTAGGCTTCCATAAACATGGTGAAATATTTGATATTCATCCGATTGGGCCTCATAGACTCATGTACAAAGCATTATGAAAGAAAAGCTTTTGTATTTCAGAATTTCTCTAAAAAAACATCAACAAGCCTTCCATATGTGTGGAAGGCTTGTTGGCACTCTCGACTTTCACTATTCCCATTCCTATTTGTTACTTCTGCTCTTCCCAAAATAAATCATTTAACGTTTGATTTAACGCATAACAAATGTTCAAGCATAATTCTAAGGAAGGATTATATTTTCCTTTCTCAATTAAGCTAATTGTTTGCCTTGTAACCCCTACCTTTTCTGCTAATTGTTGTTGTGTTAAATCCAATTGGACACGTGCAATCTTGATTCTACTTACAGCCAATCTACAACCTCCTTCACCATCAATCGTAACGTATATATTACATGATTCACTTTATAAATTATTTAATCCTGGAATTTCTTTTTTCTATCATAAGTTTTATATCCTACAAAAGGAGTCTCACTTTATTATACACGAAAAAAGGTACTTCCTATGAGAAGTACCCTTATCTATCTCTTTATAAGAATAAATGACATCCAAATAAAACCGCAAAGAAATACAGAAGTGGATGTACTTCCATCCATTTCCCTTTCACCATCTTTAAGATTGGATAGATTAAAAATCCAAGCGCAATTCCATTTGCAATGCTAGATGTTAACGGAATACCTACAAAAACTAAAAATGCCGGTAATGCATCTTCAAATTCACTCCAGTTAATATCGCGAATACTTTGTGCCATTAGACTTCCCACTATAATTAATGATGGAGCCGTAATAGCTGCTACACTTGATAGCGAAGCAATAACAGGGCTAAAAAATGCCGTTACGACCGTTAAACAAATTACCACAACGCCTGTTAACCCTGTTTTTCCACCTGCTGCAATCCCAGCAGATGATTCGATTGTCGCTGCTGTAGGGCTTGTTCCAAAGACAGCACCTGTTGTGCCACCAATCGCATCCGCAATAAATGCTTTACCGAAACGTTTTTCAGTGTTATCTGTATTTAAACCAGCCTGTTTGATTAAACCAAGCAATGCACCTGTTGTATCAAATAAAAGTACAAGTAAAAAGGAAAAAACAACACCGTATAACCCATATTCTATTACATCGGAAAATGCAGTAATAGGACTTGAAACAATAATCCCTTCTGGTAAATGAGGAATCGCTACAATTTGATTTCCAAACTTCAATTGTCCAGTAAAAAAGGCAATAATCCCTGTCACAATCATGCTAATAAACAGCGCCCCGCTCACCCGTAAAGCCATTAATACTGCTGCTAAAACCAAACCAATTAACGTTAAAATAACAGCTGGTGAATGAAAATCTCCAATTGTAACTAAGTTAGATGGATGATCGACGATAATTCCAGACAAACGCAGTCCAATAAAAGCAATAAACAATCCGATTCCACCTGCAATTGCGTGTTTTAAACTGTCAGGAATTGCTACAATAAGCTTTTGACGGAATGAGGTAAAAGATAATAAAAGAAAAATAATACCTGTTACAAATACTGCAGAAAAAGCAATAACATATGTAATACCCTCTGCTTGTTGTACAACAGAATAAGCAAAATACGCATTCATCCCCATAGCTGGAGCAATTACAATTGGATAATTCGCTAAAAATGCCATACATAATGTCCCGACAACTGTCGCAATAATGGTTGCCGTAAATGCTTGATCAAATGGTACACCTGCATCAGATAATATTTTCGGATTGATGACAAGAATGTACGCAAATGTAAAAAATGTTGTGATGCCAGCTAAAATCTCTTGCTTCACAGAAGTATTATACTTTTGCAATTGAAACATACTTAGGTACCCTTCCTACACAATAAATTATTATCACGCATTCTTTTTCTTATATGCGAGAAAATGTAATACTTAATCTTATCAATCAATAAAAAGAAGAGTCAATATATTCGATAATAGTTCGAATTTTAAGTTTAAATCTGACATATATAGATATAGTACAGGTAGATTCAATTGTTTTTGTAGCATAACAGAGTGAAATGTTTTATAATTTAAAATAGTTAAACATCATAAAAATACATTTAATTTTCTCATCCTACAAGGAGGCTTCTTATGCAGCAAACAAACAAATCTGAAAATTTAAATCGAGGTTTAAAACAACGGCACATTACCTTGATGTCTCTTGGATCAGCTATTGGAGTTGGATTATTCTTAGGATCGGCTTCTGCTATTAAACTAGCTGGACCTTCCATTTTGCTAGGTTACATGATTGCTGGACTTGTTATTTTCTTCATTATGCGTGCTCTCGGAGAAATGGCAATTGAACAGCCTGTTGCTGGTTCTTTTAGTAAATATGCACATGATTATTTAGGACCACTGGCTGGTTATATCACCGGCTGGAATTACTGGTTTTTATGGGTCGTTACTTGTATGGCCGAAATTACTGCAGCTGGTATTTATATGGAATTCTGGTTTCCAGATATCCCGCGCTGGATTTGGGCATTACTGGCTCTTCTGTTAATGAGTGCCTTTAACTTTTTGTCTGTAAAAGTATTTGGGGAACTTGAGTTTTGGTTTGCTTTAATCAAAATTGTCACAATAATCTGTATGATAGTAGTTGGGACAGGCATTATTCTATTCGGATTTGGAAATGATGGCATCGCTACTGGAATTTCAAACCTTTGGTCACATGGCGGATGGTTCCCAAATGGTTTTTCTGGTTTACTTCTTTCCTTACAAATGGTTTTATTTGCTTATTTAGGTGTAGAACTCATCGGTGTCACAGCTGGTGAAGCACAAAATCCAAAAAAGACACTTGCAAAAGCAATTGATAACGTATTTTGGCGTATTTTACTGTTCTACGTTGGAGCTTTATTCGTTATGATGGCAATTTACCCATGGAATGAACTTGGTGATAAAGGAAGCCCGTTTGTATTAACATTCCAACAAATTGGCATTGCAAAGGCAGCTGGTATTATTAACTTTGTTGTCTTAACAGCAGCTCTTTCTTCTTGTAATGGCGGATTATTTAGTACAGGACGTATGCTGTTTACGCTAGCAGAACAAAAGCAGGCACCTGAAAGATTCGGGCGTTTAAATAAAAATGGCATTCCAAGTAACGGTATTTTAGCAACCGCTTTCGTTTTGCTCGTTGGTGTTATTTTAAACTATCTTGTTCCAGCAAAAGTATTTACATGGCTTACAAGTATTTCAACATTCGGAGCAATTTGGACATGGGGCATTATATTAGTTACTCAAATTCGTTTCCGCAAAGGCTTATCATCACAAACCAAACAAAAATTATCATATAAAATGCCTTTATATCCATTAAGTTCTTATTTCTCACTTGGTTTCCTTGCGCTTGTGTTAGGTATAATGGCATATTCAGAAGATACACGAATTGCATTAATTGTTGGTCCAATTTGGTTAATTGCATTAGTCGTCGTGTATTATATGAAAGGGTTCCATAAGATAGATAAAGTACCTAATTCAAAAATTAGTTAAGTACGTACTCCCTTCCTTATTACAAGCAAGGGAGTTTTTATTTTTCACACAAATATTTCTCAACAAAATCCACATTATTTTTACAATCTTTTAATATATTTTATATTTTCTGCCTTTCTTTTTACAGAAAAATCAATTACATTATTAAAGCAAATATATTTATTATTAGGGGGATTCTTCTATGAAGAACAAAAAATGGCTTACGTTTTCTTTAGCAACCGCGATCACACTCAGTATAGGAAGCACTTATGTTCCATCCGCTTTCGCTGAAAGCTCGGTAGATCCAGCTCCTGAAATTGCTACAAAAGTTGTCAATCAAAACAGTGGAAAGAAAGTATTATTTGATAACACACATGGTCAAACAGCAGGAACAGCTGATTGGGTCATTGATGGTGGTTTTTCTGATTTTGGAAACGGCATTGCCCAAAATGGCTATTTTGTAAAAGAGCTTCGCCAATCTACACCGATTACATATGAAAATTTAAAAGATTATAATGTATTTATCGTTCCTGAAGCAAATATTCCTTATAAAAAATCTGAGCAAGACGCTATGCTACAATATGTTAAAAATGGTGGCAGCATCTTCTTTATTGCAGATCATTATAATGCAGACCGTAATAAAAACCGCTGGGATTCTTCAGAAGTCTTTAATGGATATAGACGCGGGGCATGGGACAATCCTGCAAAAGGGATGTCTAATGAAGAAGCAAACTCTCCGGCAATGCAAGGAGTAGAGAGTTCTGATTGGTTGTCACAAAACTTTGGTATTCGCTTCCGCTATAATGCACTAGGTGATATTTCTGCCCAAAACATTGTATCGCCTGAACAATCATTTGGCATTACAACAGGTGTTTCATCCGTAGCGATGCATGCTGGTTCTACCCTGTCTATTACGAATCCTAAATTAGCGAAAGGAATTGTATACCTTCCAGAAAATCCACCAAAGTGGAATAATGCTGTTGATAATGGTGTTTATAATGGAGGTGGTATTGCAGAAGGCCCTTATGCTGCAATTGCGAAAGTCGGACTTGGAAAGGCAGCCTTCATTGGTGATTCTTCTCCTGTTGAAGATGCATCTCCAAAATATGTTCGTGAAGATACAGGGCAGTCCAAGAAAACATATGATGGATATAAAGAAGAAAATGATGCTGTTCTGTTAGAAAACATCGTAAATTGGCTGTCTAAGCAGGAAACGTATACAAGTTTAGATCAAGTAAGCGGCTTACAGCTTGATGCACCAACACCTTTACAAACATTTGAACAACCTAATTTATCAACTGAACCACAACCAGAACCTTGGAGTGCTCCAAATCAAGGCTACCAATGGTTTAATACAAATACATTTAAATCTGGTTCATACGGATATAATGGTAATGGTACGATACCTGCTCAGGATTATACTATTATGCATCCTAGTATCCTACCAAATAACGAAATATTCCAAATGAAAATTCAGGTAAATAATTTATTACCTAATACAACATATAACAATTATTCTTTAGGAATTTTCACAACTGGCGGAACGCAAGTTGCGAAAGTTCAAAATGAAAATGGCACTTGGCCATCCACTTTCGGATATAGCAATGCTTTTTCATTCACAACAAATAGCCTAGGTTTCGCTGAAAAAATCGTAAATGTACAATTGGCACCAAACACAAGTGGGCAAGCAACACTGCGCCTTCGTCAAAATACAACAGCAAAATATAACGAAACTGTTACGATTAATAAAAAGTAAAAAAAAGAGCAATCCACATTGGATTGCTCTTTTCTACTTCTCTTTTTCCTTTGAAAAGAACATTCTCGAGATAACAATTCCTAATCCGCCAACAATTAAAAACAGTACCGCTCGAATCATCATTGATACTTCTGGTAAATCGAGGAAAAATAATTTTCCTACCGTTACGACTAACACAACTAAACCGGCATATAATACTTCATCCATTTTCCTATTTCGTCCGAACCAAACTGCAAACAACGCATATACCATCCACAATAATGATACAGACACACTAATTATACTTCCATTCATAAACAGAATTTCACCAACTCTAGTAATCGTAATAAATACGAGTATCATAAATCCATATAGCGTAATAGAATTAATATACTTCCCGAAATGCTTCAGCATGTGCTTTGTTTTCAGCATTCCATAATAAAATGTCCCAATTAAAATAAGATGTGCAACAAAAGCCGCTGAAATAAATGTCGTAAATGGACTTACAACTGTCTGTATCATACCAATCGCATAAACTACAGCACTTATATATAATTTGATTTCTTGCTTTCCTTTAACAGAAGTAACAATACCGAGGAATCCTTGTAACATTAATACAATTGCAGCATTTACTAAGCTGCATTCATATAGAATCGCTAAACTAAACGATCCCATTGCGACACCAAATAGAAGATCTGTAAATAGAGATTTCTTGTTCTTCCTATATTCAGCTGCAAACATACCACCATGTATCATTGCACCAATTAGCAGCCCCCATGTTGTAAAGTCTGGAATTTTAGAAATTGCGATGATAAAGAGAACTGCACTCGCACTAAATATCGCAATTCGAGGCTGATATATAAATTCCCTATCCATAAACATATGCAAAAAAAGTGTCATATGAATCAGTCCATAAACCATTGTTAATTGTACTTGCAAATGTCCTAGTAACACCGACATAATCACAAAGAAAACAAGCGTTACAAGTACAGAAACACTATAAGATACCATATATAAATACTTGTAACGATTCCTCAGTGCATACCATAACAGGCTAATCGTTAATATCGTTTCATACCCAAAGAAAATGTAAGAATTAGGTGTTGTGCTATTTAATAAAAATGGAACAAAGAAAGCTCCTACTGCTACAAATATAGCAAGGTACTCTGATTTATATCTTCTAGCAAGATAAATACCAAGAATAACCCATATAATATTGAGTATGAATGCGATGCTTGCAGGAAGGAATTGATATAAATAATGTGCAGCAAACGTCGTTAAGACAATTCCTGTAATGCTTCCCCCGGCTAATACTAACCCTAGCGCTTGTCGTTCCTGCTTTATTTGTATATCACCTATATAATATAATCCTACTGATAATACTACGCCAAATACAATACGAATTGCTGGAGTCAGCAATCCGGCATCTACTCCTGCTTTAAATAACCAAATTACTCCAAATAACATAATACCTACGAAAATACGCGGCAACCATATTTGGCAAAACTTTATAAGATCAAATGGCTCCGGCTTAAATGCAGATATATCTACTTGTTTTACTTCTGGTTCCTCCATACTTTCTTGACGAACGACTACATCTTCTTGTCGTACATTTGTTTTAGGGATACTGCCTTCTACTTTCCTTCCAATAGGCTCCGGCTTGTTCAGCTCTCTTGCTCGTTCAACTTTTTCTTCCTCTACTGCCCTTTGCTGCTTCTTCAATTCATAAAGCGCCTCTTGCATCGTTTCAATTGCGATTTCAATCGCTTCTATTTTTTTATTCAAATCTTGCTTCATTCGCTTCCCCCCTAACCAACCTTTTTATAACAACTATATATTACCAATTACTTATATCATACTCTTAGTCTATTCATTTTTTAAGAATTTTTTCCTGACATTCCCTAATTTTTGCTATTATAGTAACAAATAGCATTTCTCTTTCTATTTTTCATCAAAACTACAAAATGGAATTAAAAATATTGTTTATGAGGTGTTGCTTTGAAACAATCGATTTGGACCAATGGCTCAAAAAAGAAAACCCGTGGCCTAAGGCGCGCATTCCGAAATTTCCTGAAATATACTACTATGCATACAAGCTCTTTACCAAATGCTAACGAACAATCTGCTTTAGGTTGCTGGTCTACTCATCTTCCCTTCGATCCTTCTTATATGAATGCAAAACGTAAATCAAACTCGATTAGACGATTTTATTTACAGACAGCAATCAATCGAGTAAAGCATTTAATCCATATAAAAACTATAACCGAAAAAGAATATCGTATTTATTTTGTTGTCTCTTTTCCTAATTTACACGCTTCTAATATCTCAATTGTATTTAGTAAACAAGGGATAGAACGATTTTTTGAAGGCTTTCTAGGTAGATACCAGGACGGGCCACAGTGGGTTTCATTACCACAAGAACGCGATATTGAAAAAGAATTCAGCTTGCATATCCCGAAAGAATTGCAAGTAAAAGGATATAGAGAAATGTTTACTGATTCTAATGACAATGATAAAGAAATATGGTTTATAG
>NZ_JBALQK010000282.1:8503-12318 GCF_036965845.1 Bacillus sp. JJ1127
TTACACAAATACTTATAACCACTCCAAGACATCCACTTACAATCGCCGGAACTAACCATCCTACTCCTTCTGTATAAAAAGGAATATGTTCTAATAAAGGTGTCCATTTTCCCATTAATACGTTGCGATTTAAAATATCTATCCCACTAAATACCGCTACTATCCCAATCGTTATAGGATATATATACACATACCTGCTGATATATTTATGGCACAATCCTAAAATAATAAGCGTTAAAGCAATTGGATATATAAACCCAAGAATCGGAACTGATACTTTTAAAATTTGTGTTAATCCTAAGTTAGCTAGAACCATACTAACAACACTTACTATCAAAGCCCAGATCTTATAAGAAACTTTCGGGAATACATCTGCAAAAAACTGACTACAAGATGTAACAAGCCCAATGGAGACACATAAACAGGCAACTGTAAAAATAATTCCTAATAATGCCACACCGCCTTGTCCAAATAATGTAGTCATAACTTGTGCTAATACTTTTGCCCCATTATCAAATTCTCCAAGCGAGCCACTTACTGATCCGACATACCCAAGAATAATATATATAATAGACAACAAGAGACCAGCGCCAATACCAGCCATACTCATATATTTCGCTACGCCCTTTTCATCTTGCACACCTTTTGCACGTAAGGCATTCGAAATAACAATCCCGAAAATTAAGGCTGCTAACGCATCCATCGTTAAATAGCCATCTAGGAACCCTTGAAACATAGGAGCTTGTCCATAATTTCCTACTGGTGCTTTCACATCTCCTACCGTTGTAAACATACTTTTTATGAAAATAAGAGCAATCATACATAATAATAAAGGCGTTAACACCTTTCCAAACAGTCCCATCAATTTCGATGGCGATAGGCTTAACCAATATACAATACTAAAGAAGACCACAGTGTAAAGCAGCAGAGTTATACTACCTGCTTCTGGAAACAACTGACCTGGCCCCATTTCAAAAGCTAAGCTTCCTGCACGCGGTATCCCAAGGCCAGGACCGATAAACACATACACGAAACATGGAAAAATAATTGCAAAAGAGGGATGGACCCGGCTTGCTAGAACTTGAAAACTTCCCGCTTTAGCAATTGCCATGACACCCAGTATCGGAAGACCTGTTGCTGATATGATAAAGCCTAGCAATGCAATCCATACATGTTCTCCTGCTTCATATCCAAGAAAAGGTGGAAATATAAGATTTCCAGCACCAAAGAACATGGAGAATAACATTAGACTAATAAGCAAAACTTCTTTTTTCTGTAACAATTTCATTTCTTTCTCCTTCTCTACTTTCAAATAAAGTAGAATCCTTTCTAACTTAAAAAATACGTCATGAATTGTGATCTATATGTACATCAATTANNAAGCGGTCAGGGCCTGTTTCTGCCACATGCGAAGTAAAAACAGAAAGAGCAAACATAGTCCATAGTCTACCACAAAAGAAACTCCCATTCTATATCTCTCCTGCTTTCCAATTTATTCCGAAAAATCAACCTTTATTGACTTTAAATAGTTAATAAAGTAAACTATTTAACATACACAACTATTAATTTTGTTTTCATTTGTGTCAGGAGGAAACTTATATGGAATCAGCGATACAACTTGAGAAAAAACAACAAAAGGGCAAGAAACATCCTCCAGGTTTATATTTACTCTTCTTTACAGAAATGTGGGAAAGGTTCAGTTACTATGGATTACGAGGATTATTAACACTATACTTAACAACAGCTTTAGTAAGCGGTGGTCTTGGGTTTAGTCCAGGATGGGCACTTTCCATCTACGGATTTTACACTGGAGCGTGTTATTTCACTCCATTGATTGGGGGATTCTTAACAGACCGTTTTCTAGGTAAACGCCTAGCCATCACTATGGGTGGTGTAACAATGGCAATCGGTAACCTTACACTGTTTGCTTGGCAAAACCAAGTCGGCCTATACCTCGGATTAGCGCTTATTATTATCGGTAATGGATTCTTCAAGCCAAACATTTCTACACTTGTCGGAGAATTATATGAAGAACATGATCCAAAACGTGATAGTGCATTTACAATTTTCTATATGGGCATTAACGTAGGTTCATTTTTAGCTCCACTCGTTTGCGGATTTTTATCAGAAAATTTATTCAAAACAACGATAGATGGTGTTGTTCATTACGGTTTCCGTTATGGTTTCTTAGCGGCTTCCATCGGTATGATCGTAGGACAAATCTTATTTACAACATTATCTAACCGTTTCCTTGGTGATATCGGTAAAAAACCAACTAGAGATTTACAAACATCTTCTGGTAAACAAACAGCTGGAAATACACCACTGACAAAAAAAGAAAAACAACATACAGCAGTTATCGTGATTCTAACTTGCTTCGTTGTCTTCTTCTGGGCTGGTTTTGAACAAGCTGGTAGTTCATTAACATTATATACAAACAAATTTGTCGATCGTTCAGTATTTGGATGGGAAATTCCGACATCTTGGTTCCAGTCAGTCAATCCATTATTCATTATTTTACTTGCCCCAGTTATTTCAGCATTATGGGCAAAACTCGCGACTAGAAAGCGCGGCGATTTAAAAATCCCAACCAAAATGGGACTCGGTATGATTTTACTTGGAATTGGTTATATGGTTCTTGTTATCGCTACATTAAAAACAGGTAGTGACGAGCACAATATTACAGAAAAAGCAAACCTGCTCTTTATTGTCTTTACGTACCTTTTCCATACGTTAGGTGAACTATTCTTATCACCCGTTGGACTATCTATGGTTAGTACCCTAGCACCAGTAAAATTCGCTTCTTTACTTATGGGGGTTTGGTTAGCAAGTTCAGGAATTGCTAATATTTTAGGTGGTCAACTTGCAAGCTTTACAACTTCACTTGGATATTCAGAAGTATTTACTGTCATTGGAGCTGTAGCCATTGTTCTAGGATGCGTGTTATTATTGCTCTCTAAAAAATTAGTAAAATGGATGGATTAAAAAACGATGAGGGGTCTCCCCTCATCGTTTTTGTATTTGCGGATTGTTACCGCCTTTTATTTATTTAATTTTTTCGTCTGTACAAGATCACCAGAAACAACAAAGCGCTTTGAATTATCTGATACAGATACACATGTAATAAGTGTCACTTCTGTTTTCCCGTGATCTTCTACCACGTCCCACTTATCAGGTGTAACTTCTGATACACTTGTAACAGCATACTCGTATTCATTTTCATTATCATATAAATAAATTTTATCGTTCTTTTTTAATGATGATAGATCACTAAACAAAACACCTTTTTTCGACATGTTATGACCTGCTAGCGCATAATTTCCTTTTCCCATTTCTTGCTTCTCTTTTACAGTTGTTGCTCCTGACAATAAATTCTTCTCAGTGGAAGCTTTTAAAACAGGAAGCTTCAATGAAAGACTCGGAATCTCAATACGTCCAATTACTTGGTTTTTATCTAATGATGCATTCGCTACTTCTGATAAATTTGGTTGATCGATTTTAGAAGCATCTACAAATTTTGTGTCATGCTTTTCATATTTCATTTTCTGAACATCCTGTACATTCGCTGTTTGCTTCTTCTCTGCCTTATACCCATCGTAAAATGGCTTACCAATTAATACTCCACCTACAATAAATAGAAGGATTGCTAGTATCGTATAAATTCTTTGCTTGTTCATACTTAATCCCTTTCCCTTACATAGTCTTACTCCTATATAAAATCATAAATTAAGATTGGCATATGTACAAGTATAAGACAAAAATAAAACCTCTCACTATATATACATCAATTAAAAAACGACATAACCCCCCTCTTT
>NZ_JBALQK010000282.1:12433-16354 GCF_036965845.1 Bacillus sp. JJ1127
GAAGTGAAAACAGAAAGAGCAAACGAGTGTAAGTTACTTTTTATTCTGCATAGCAGAGATTTAGATGTCGAAAAACTTTCTCACACTAGTAAATACTATCATGAAGTGAAACTTTAATCAGTGGTGGGTCTTCATCTCCACTGATTATTAGCCCTCACTAATCAGGCTTCTACTGGCAATTTCCCTCCCACCTAACTTTCTTTACTTTCACTGAACTTTGAGGTGAGAATAGGCGTATTACTGCCCGCAAATAGCAGGATAAAAAAGATGTGCATAACACACCTTTAAGCAATTTTATTTCGATACAAAGACACATGAAACACTGTCATTTGAATAAAGAGAATAAAAAACACAATATAGAGTGGATATCCTGGGATATATAGGTTCACTACAGGAGAAAAGGTCAAGAATCCAATCGCACAAGGTAATACATACAACAATGAAATAAATGTTGTACGACATGCCTTCTCAGTAATTCCTTTCTCACGCTCATCTTCTTGCGGGAATAATAAAGGATACATCCAAAATGATAGAGACTTATATTTTTTCTTTTGAATTTTATAGAAAACAGTTGATACAACAGCTACAGTCACCATTAATAAGAACGGTATTATGTTTATTGATACTTCAAATGGCACTCTCTTATTTTGAATAATATTTGCAAGTTCCATAACAGCATAATAAAGTTCAATAAACATCCAACAAGCTAATCCAACATACAATACATTCACTACATAAGAAAAAGCAATTCTATTCATTTTCTTTCCCCTCCTTATTTAAAACAAATACATCTTCCATCTTTAACTCAAACACATCACAAATCGTTAATGCCAACAATAATGATGGAACGTAATCGCCCTTTTCAATCGCCGCAATGGTCTGCCGTGTGACACCAACCTTTTCAGCCAATACGCTTTGCGTAAAGTTAAAGCGAGCTCTTAGCTCCTTCACTCTATTGCAAATGGTCAATTTTACCACCTCTTACTTTTCATTGTATGCTAAACTTTACAAAATGTATACTCAACTTAACATTATATGTATAAAAAAACCAACTTTACTGCATGTAAAGTTGGTTTTGGTTTAATTTAAAATTGTAACTTTAACGCTTCTTACACCCCAAGCGTTAGATGTAGCTGCATCTGGCATTAACACATCGATTTTATGACCTTTAATTGCGCTACCTGTATCCGCTGCAATTGCTTCACCGTATCCTTCAACAAATACACGAGATCCTAATGGAATAACCGATGGATCTACAGCAATTAATCTCAATCCTTTGCTTGTAGTTAAATTATAATTTCCCCATGCAGAATATACATGTTCTCCTGCTTTATAACCATTTTCAGACGGATCAGCTGTATAAGCAGTTGCTGTTACATAAAATTCACGACCACCTTTAGCTGGTTGTGGATTCGGTGCTGGCTTATCAGTATTATTTCCTTCAGCTTGCTTAGGAGCTGGTGCTGCTGGTTTAGCAGCTTGTGCTTTTGCTAGAGCTTCTCTCTCAGCTTTTGCGTCTGCTTCTGCTTTTGCACGTGCTTCTGCTGCTAATCTTGCAGCTTCTTGCTCACGAGCAATCGTGTCCTGTACTGCCTTCATATCTGATTCAATTTTTGCTTTTTCTTGTGCAGCTAAATTGATTTGACTTGCAATTTCATTGTACTTCGCTTGAACCAATTGTAAATTTTCTTGGCGTTTTTTCAAGTTTTCTTGTAAATCAGCTTGTGCTTTCGCTAATTTTTGTTTATCTCCTACTAAAGACGCTTCTTTTTCGTCAATTGCTTTCTTATCTTCTTCAATTTGACGAAGGTCTTGTTCTTGCAATCGTAAGATCTCTTTATCTGCATCTAAGATTGTAGATACTGCAGTCATACGTTGTAGGAAATCAGCAAAGTTCTTTGAATCTACAACAACTTCCATTACTAAACTTGTATTTGAGGTATTTTGAACAGAAACCATACGTTTTTTCATAATGTCTTTACGAGCAAGCACTTTATCTTCTAAAACGATAATCTCTTTCTTTTTTTGCTCAATCTGCTTATGTGTTTCATCAATTTTCTTCTGAAGAGCAGTTTGATCCTCTTTATTCTTTGTAATTGTATCATTTAAATTATGTAGTTCGCTTTCAATTCCTTGAATTTCTTTATTAACAGCTTGCTTCTCTTGTTCTTTCTTTTGAATATCATTGTTATTCTGCTGCAATTGCTGTTGCATGTTGTTTAATTTCTCGTCGTTTGACTCAGCTTTTACAGCGACTGTACTAGAAAGACCAATAATTCCTGCTAATACTAGACTACTGATTCGCTTAAAATAGTTCATAATCCGACTCCCTTCTCATACAGTTATACATGATTTATTTTACAGTTTGTTTACAAACTCATTAAATACAGTTTATTTTTCATAAAAATAAAAGAAAATTATAAAAAAAACGTAATAGATTCTTAAATATTTAACAATTCCTATATTTATAATTTATAAAAAATGCTAAAATCCAAATATAGAGAAAATAAAAATTCAAAGGCGGTTGGAGCGAATAACATGTTTACACAAACAAAATCCTTGCAAAATAAAATTAGCCAATTAGAAGACCGAATACACGAGTTAGAAGCACAATTAAAACAAAAGGAGATCGAACAACAAGAAACAATTTCTTCCATACATAATCATGTACAAAAAGTTGTTCAAGAACATGAGCATGTAAATAGCCAACATCACACACTTCAAAGCTTAATCCAACAATTAAGCGCATGCTTTCAAAATGTTTCTACAAGTACAACGAACTCAAATGAATTAAATAATGAAATGCTGCAAAAAGAACAAGACCTTATTCAATCTATCGAAGAGATCGTAGCATGTTCCAATGAAGGAAAAGAATCTGTCCATCGTCTATTAATCGTAATTAATAAATTAGGTGAACAGTCACAACGTACTTCTAATAGTATGAATCATTTAAGTGAACGCTCTAAAGAAATTGAACAAATCGTTGAAGTTATTCAGAACATCGCTGCCCAAACAAACTTATTAGCACTAAATGCAAGTATTGAAGCTGCTCGTGCTGGTGAACATGGAAAAGGGTTTGCCGTTGTTGCAAATGAAGTACGTAAATTGGCCGAAAGTACAGCAGAAAGTACTAAAAACATAGGGAATTTAACGAAAAAAATCCAGGAAGAAATTGAAAAGGCATATGACAATACAAAAGATAATTTACACTTAGTTGACGAAGGTGTAGAAATGAGTGCTGATACTAACTCTAGAATTGAAAATATATTAATCATGGTTCAAACATTGCAGACTGGTGCTACAAATGTCATTAAAGCGATTGAAACTCAAAAACTTTGCAATGACGATATATTACGTGAATTTACACATACACAACAAATGTTCCAAAAATTAAATACTACTATCATGAAACATATTGATGATGCTGAAAAAGTCGATGTACAATTATCAGAAAGCATACAAGAGATTGCCTCAACAAAGCAATGATAAAATCCCCTACTTTTTGGTAGGGGATTTTCTTCATCCCCTACTGATTGATTATTAGCTCTCACCAATCGTACTTTTGCGTGATAAAAAGAAAAGCCTCTTACTGTTCATATACAGCAGGAAGCCCTCTTCTCATTCATATACTTTCTTTTCTTGACAATATAAGCGAATAACATGTGTGTTTGTTCGAAATATATCATGCGTTACACGAATAATAATAAAATTTCTTTTTGTTGTATCATCGTGAAGAAAAATTTGTTCTCCTTCTTGAAAACGCCAGGTGCTTTCAAAAGTCATAATATGATTCCCGCTTACAGAAAACAATTCATATTGCATCCCTTGTACCTTCTCTCTACTTACGTTATCCTATTATCTTTATATTAAATTTAATGTGTGATTAATTCAATACAATTTAATATTTGTTGAAAAATATTT
>NZ_JBALQK010000283.1:0-763 GCF_036965845.1 Bacillus sp. JJ1127
GTTTTTTTAACTTATATATGAATGAAAGAAAAGGATAGTTAGCTTAACTAACTACCCTTTCAAATTTATATAACTTTTATTGTAATCTCTTTAAAATATAACCCATCAGCAGAACTAATTGTTACTTTTGTAGTACCTCTGCCTTTAATTTTCATATTTAAAATACCTGCTTCTGCCTGTTCTGGGACAATTGTTGTTTCAAGAACGTCGCGATTTGAAACGGTAACTTGTGCATCTTTTAAAGTATAGTCAAAGTCAAAATCAATAGATGGTTGACGATTATTATTTCTATATAATGTGGAAACGGTTATATTTTCTGTATCCGTTACATCTTTACTTGAGAATGGTTTTGTATACCAAATAATATTAGAGAAATTGACTGGAATTCTGCTTAATAATTTTGTACGACCAGGGCTATCAGGTAGCTTTGTGAGTTCTATTTTTACTTTTTCAATATCAGAGTGCGTGATACCTGGTTTAACAGGAGATCCGATTCCATTTGTAAATAAAGTTTCTAACAACTTTTGAGCAGTTTGTAGTTCTGAGAAAAGTTGTTGCGCTTTTTCAATTTCTTTTAATAGAGTTGTTTTGTCACTAGAATTAATAAGTTGATCAACTTTCGCTTTGGCGGCATCAATGTTAGCTTGTTTAATATCAGCTTTTAACGTTTTATGATCATTGGCGGTGAATAAATCGTTAACAGCTTTTTGAGCATCTTGTAGTTTAAAAGCCTGCGCAGCTTTAAATAGATTTTGAGCTTTTT
>NZ_JBALQK010000283.1:770-958 GCF_036965845.1 Bacillus sp. JJ1127
TTTTTCAATCTCTTTTACTAAAGATGTTTTGTCATTGTTGCTAGGAAGTTGGTCAACTTTTTCTTTTGCAGAATCGATATTAGCTTGTGTAATATTGTCGTTTAATGCCGTATGATAGTCGTCTTTAAAGAGTTTATTTACAACATTACGAGCTTCATTTAATGAGTTTAATAGATTTTGAGCTTTTT